>CAZKGF010000268.1:0-3251 GCA_964552115.1 uncultured Halobacteriales archaeon | reverse complement strand
CGATGCGGCGCGGATTGCCGGTAGTCCGGGAATAGACACCAACCTGAGTGGCCCGAACGTCCCATCCCCCGGAAATCTCACAGAAACGCAGACGCCGACAATACAGTCGCCAACGGCCGACGGAGGACCGGACCAAGAAAACGGGTCGACGTCGGCCGACGGGGGGAGTGGGCAACTGACCCTCCCACAGATTCCCCCGCGAGAGGCGTTGGCACTCGGGGCCGTTGCGTTGGTTGGAGCCGTCGTCGGGCTCCGACGCTCGAGATTGTTCGATCGGGTCGTCAGAGAAGTCTGGCTGCGCCACCAACGCCGGAGCGACCCCGAATCGGACGTCGAAGGTGCGTTTCGCCGAGCATCGTATCTGCTCGAACGGCGCAACCGACCACGTCGACCCGGAGAAACGCCCCGACAGTACCTAGACGCAATCGGTGCAGACGAGGACGTTCGGCGAATCTACCGCATTCGAGAGCGAGTGCGATATGGCTCCGGTGTAAGCCGAGCGGAGGCTGACGAAGTCGTCTCGCTCGTTCGGAAACTTGTTACCGCTGAGGACGGATGACGGAGGCCGTTCGCACCAATGGCCGTGACAGACGCTCAGCCTCCCGTGGTCACAGGCGATCGATTCCCAGTCCCGACAGTGTTTAATAACCTGGCTTTCCAACAAAAACCTGTAATGTCGGAAGTCTGCTCGACGTGCGGGCTGCCTGAGGAGCTTTGCGTCTGCGAGGACGTTGCTAAGGACTCCCAGGAGATAACTATCCGCATCGACGAGCGCCGTTACGGAAAGGAGGTAACGATCATCGAGGGGTTCGACCCGAGCGATGTCGACATGGACAGTCTGTCGTCGGACCTAAAGTCGAAGTTCGCCTGTGGGGGGACCGTCGACGATGGCCAGATCGAACTCCAGGGCAATCACACCGGTCGCGTCGAGGACTTTCTTCGAGACAAAGGCTTCAACGTCGCCTGATCATCCCTCCGATCTCGGTCGATTCACAACAAGCAAGCCACAGCTCTGTCTCTCGTATCCACCAGTCGTGACGATGATTGGCGAGTTTTGCCGTAACTCGTGGTTATAGAAGGCGCGAGATATATGCATGTGATACATGACCGCCGAGCCTCCCGACAGCCAGGGCTTTGGAACCCGATGTGTTCACGCGGGACAGCTAGAACCCGATCCCGCGACCGGAGCCAGGGCACCGCCGATTCATCAAACCACCTCGTACGTCTTCGAGGATGCCGACCACGCGGCCGATCTGTACGCGCTCGAAGACGACGGCAACGTCTACTCGCGCTTCAATAACCCAACGGTCGCAACCCTCGAACGACGGCTCGCAAGTCTCGAGGGGGGAACAGCGGCAGTAGCCACCGGTTCTGGTCTGGCAGCGATCGACGCTGCGACCTCAGTCCTGGCGTCGGCGGGGGACCGGATCGTGAGCGCGGCCGCCATCTACGGTGGGACTCACTCGTATTTCGCGAACATGGCCAACCGGCGGGGGATCGACGTAACGTTCGTCGATTCGTTGGATCCCGATGCCTACGCCGAGGCAATCGACGATTCTACCGCGTTTGTCCACTGCGAGACGATCGGCAACCCGTCGCTGGTGACGCCGGATCTCGAAGCGATCGCAACGGTCGCCCACGATCGCGATGTGCCCCTCATAGTCGACAATACGTTCGCGACCCCGGCGCTGTGTCGTCCGTTGGAACACGGCGCCGACATCGTGTGGGAGTCGACGACCAAGTGGATTCACGGGTCCGGAACAACGGTCGGTGGCGTACTCGTGGATGGCGGATCGTTTTCGTGGGGGTCGTATCCAGATCGATACCCCGAACTGGGAGGAGAAAGTCCAGCGTTTTCCGGCGTCACCTTCGCCGAGCGTTTCGGCGATAAGGCGTTTGCTGCTGCCGTTCGACAACGGGCATTGCGCAGTCTCGGTGACGCTCAAAAACCGTTCGATGCGTGGGTCACTCTCCAGGGCACCGAGACGCTCTCGTTGCGAATGCGACGCCACTGTAAGAACGCCAAGATGGTGGCAAACGCATTGGGAGAGAACGAAGCTGTTGCGTGGGTGAATTACCCAGGTCTCGCAAGTCACGAAACACACCAGACGGCAAGCCGCTATCTCGACGGTGGCTTTGGTGGGATGGTGACGTTCGGGCTCGAGGGTGGGTACGACGCTGGCGTGACCGTCTGTGAGGAGACAGAGTTGGCCCAGTTCCTGGCGAACGTCGGAGACGCGAAAACACTCATCACCCATCCGGCGAGCACCACCCACGCCCAACTCTCTCCCGAAGAACAACGCGCATCTGGCGTCCGGCCAGACCTGCTTCGATTGTCAGTCGGGATTGAGGATTCAGAAGACATCATCGCTGATCTCGAGCAAGCTATCGAAGCTGCAGAGGGGGTCTGACATGCAGATCGAACGGGATCAGATCGCACTGGGAGAGTTCGAGTTCGAATGTGGACAGTCGATACCCGAACTCGAAGTCGCGTACGAGGCGTATGGTGAGTTTACAGGAGAGAACGCCGTCCTTGCCTGTCATGCCCTCACCGGAAGTGCGCACGTGGCTGGGGGCCACAGCGGCGAGGCGACTGCCGGGCAGGCCCGTGCCTGGTGGGACGACATCGTCGGACCGGGGAAGGCCATCGACACGAACGAATACTACGTCCTCTGTGCAAACGTCCCAGGTTCTTGCTATGGGACGACCGGGCCAGCCAGTACCAATCCGGAGACTGGAGAGCCGTACGGGACCGATTTCCCAGCCGTGACGGTCAGAGATTGGACGCGTGTCCAACGACTCCTCCTCGACGAACTGGGGATCCCCCACATCCACGCAGTGACCGGCGGAAGTGTCGGGGGAATGAACGCCCTCGACTGGGCGAAACTTCACCCCGATCACGTCGAGCAGATCATTCCCATTGCCGCGGCAGCTAGGTTAGACCCACAGTGTCTGGCGATCGACGGTATTGCTCGGCGGGCGATTACCACAGACCCACACTGGAACGGAGGTGACTACTACGGCGACGATCAACCACGGCCCGATCACGGCCTCGGTATCGCCCGACAACTGGGTCACGTAATGTATCTCTCGAAGGCATCCATGGAACGGAAGTTCGGGCGCCGGGCCGCGGGTCGTGATGCCGTCCGGACCTTCCCGACCGACCCGGCAGCTGGCTACTTCCCGTACCGCGACGTCGAATCGTATCTGGATTACCAAGCTCAACGGTTCGTCGAGCGGTTCGACGCCAA
>CAZKGF010000267.1:0-3294 GCA_964552115.1 uncultured Halobacteriales archaeon | reverse complement strand
AAACGCCGACACATTCGAACCCGGGGTGATGACGCCGGAGATGGTCGGTGCCGAGCGCGAACTGGTGCTGGGCAAGCACACCGGCCAACACTCCGTCAAAGAGCGACTGATCGAGGCGGGATTCGATCCGACCGAGGACGAGGTTAGAGAGGTTACCCGCCGCGTGAAGGACTTCGGCGCGGAGAAACAGCGGGTCACGATGGACGAACTGGAGAAGTTCGCCCGCGAAGTCGACGTCGACCAACACGAGGAGGTCAGAGTCTAGGCCGATGATCGGTCCGGTTTCGATCAGGGGGCGGGGACAGCGACGCACGACGAGGGTCGCACACCCGCCGCAGTCGCGGAACCCTTATTACGGGCGGGAGACTCACAGTCGACGTGATGTTACCCGCCGCCGGCGGCAGCCGCGTTCGCCCACTCGTCAGCGGCGGTCCTCTCCTCGTCAGTCCGATTGTAGGGGCTGTATAGCCCCTTACATACAGCTCCCCCGACTGACCCCGTATCGCCCGTTGACCGGACTGAAACCCGAGCTACAGATGCACCAACAACAGACACCCACACCACTGGAGGGATACCGATGAGCGAACGTGCATCGGTCACACAAGAAGACGAACAGGACACCGAGACGGACGAACCATCCGCCGTCGAAACGGGCGCCGAGGCAGTCGTGGCAGCCCTCGAAGCCGCCGGCGTCGAATACCTCTTCGGCGTACAGGGCGGAGCGATCATGCCCGTCTACGACGCGTTGTACGACTCCGAGGCAACGACACACATTACGATGGCCCACGAACAGGGTGCCGCCCACGCTGCCGACGCCTTCGGTATCGTCACCGGCAAACCAGGCGTGTGTCTCGCGACGTCCGGGCCTGGCGCCACGAACCTGGTCACTGGAATCGCCGACGCCAACATGGACTCCGACCCCTTGGTTGCCCTGACGGGACAGGTCCCGACGGAGTTCGTTGGAAACGACGCCTTCCAAGAGACCGACACGATCGGCGTGACCCAACCTGTTACGAAGCACAATATTTTCGCCGACGATCCGAACGGCGTGGCCGGTGACGTCGGCGAAGCCGTCGTCCTTGCCGGGAACGGTCGACAGGGCCCGACCCTCGTCGACCTTCCGAAGGACGTCACACAGGGCGAATGCACGACGGAGGTCAGTCCCCCGACCCCACCGGAAACGTTCGATCCACCCACCGAGGCCGACGAGGCAGCCGTGCAGACCGCAGCCGAGGCATTGACCGCGGCCGACCGGCCCGTCATCCTCTCAGGTGGTGGCGTCATCAAGGGAGAGGCGTGGACTGAGTTGCGGGAGTTCGCCATCAAATACGAGATCCCGGTCATTACCACGATGCCCGGGCTGGGCTCGTTCCCCGAAGATCACGACCTTTCGCTGGGGATGGCAGGAATGCACGGGATGGGCTATGCAAACCTCGCCATCTCGAACACCGATCTCCTCGTCGGCGTCGGGACACGGTTCGACGACCGCCTCACCGGGGGTATTCCGACGTTCGCTCCGGATGCAGAGGTTGTCCACATCGACATCGATCCGGCTGAAATCTCCAAAAACGTCCACGCGGACTATCCGTTGGTCGGTGATGCGAAACAGGTCCTGCGACAGCTCAATGACGCCATGCCTGGCGCGCCTGACGCGGCCGACTGGCGCGATCAATGTCGGACCTGGAAGGATGAGTTCCCGCTCGACTACGAGATGCCCGACGACGAACCCCTGAAACCGGAGTTCATCGTCGAACAGTGGGACGAGGCCACCGACGACGATACGATCGTTACGACCGGTGTGGGCCAACACCAGATGTGGGCGTGCATGTATTGGACGTTCACCGAGCCCCGCACCTGGGTCTCGAGCCACGGCCTGGGGACGATGGGATACGGAGTTCCGTCGGCTATCGGGGCGAAATTGGCTGCGCCGGATCAGGAGGTTGTCTGTTTCGATGGCGACGGGTCGTTCATGATGACCGCCCAGGAACTGTCGGTCGCCGTCCGTGAGAATCTCGACCTGACAATCGTCGTTCTCAACAACGAGGCGGTCGGGATGGTCCGCCAGTGGCAAGATGGCTTCTACGGCGGGCGTCGGATGGCATCGGAGTATCCCTGGATCCCACAGTTCGACAAATTGGCAGAGGCTTACGGGGCCCAGGGGCTTCGGATGGAAAGTTACGACGAAGTCGAGGAAACGATCGCCGCTGCACGTGACTACGACGGTCCGTCCGTGATCGACGCAATTATCGATCCGGCACAAAACGTCTACCCGATGGTTCCAAGCGGCGGTGACAACGCCCGCTTCGCACTGAACGAGACACAGTTGGAAAACCTATGACCTCTGGCGAACTCCCCGGACCGGCACCGGACGAGCGATCGCTCCCTTCGGGGCGTCGCAATAGTCAGGGGATCCGGATCGATCCGGCAGCCCAGGCAACACACGAGCCGGAGGAGGCAGTCCTTTCGGCGCTGGTCCAGCATAAACCGGGCGTGCTCGCGGAGATTTCGGGCCTATTCAGCCGGCGACAGTTCAATATCGAGAGTCTGACGGTCGGCCCGACGACCGACCAGACCAAAGCCCGCATGACCATCGTCGTCGAGGAACCCCGCCCGGGCGTCGAACAGGCGAAAAAACAGCTGCGGAAGCTGGTGCCGGTCATCAGCGTGACCGAACTCCAAGATGACGCCGTCGAGCGTGAGCTCGTGATCGTCAAAGTCGAAGGAGACGAACCGGACAAGGTCAACGCGATCACACAGATGTACGACGGTCGGACCCTCGACGCGGGTCCACGGACCATCACCGCCGAGATCACCGGCGACGAACAACGGATCGACGACGCAGTCGATGCGTACCGACAGTTCGGCATCCGGGAAATCGTTCGAACAGGCTATGCAGCACTGGCACGTGGCGAGTCCCCGACGGGCGAGATGCCCGCTTCGGGCGCACCGAAACCGACGGAGACAGCAACAGATGACTGAGGAGTTCACCACACCGATCTATCACGAAGACGATGCAGATGCAACGTACATCAAAGACAAAACAGTCGCCGTACTCGGCTACGGAAGCCAGGGCCACGCGCACGCTCAAAACCTCGCCGATAGCGGGGTCGACGTTATCGTCGGCCTTCGACCGGATTCGTCCTCGCGAGCGGAAGCCGAGGCTGACGGATTGCACGTCGAGACCCCCACGGAAGCAGCGAGTCGTGCAGACATCGTGAGCGTGCTCGTCCCGGATACAGTCCAGCCAGATCTCTGGGACGCACTGGAACCGGAAATGGAGCCGGGAGACACGCT
>CAZKGF010000266.1:848-3303 GCA_964552115.1 uncultured Halobacteriales archaeon | reverse complement strand
ATCGGTGCGAGGACAGCGAGCAGACCCTTTTGAACGAGTGGCGGCGGCGATGTGGCGAGGCCCGAGTGCATGGAGACGAATGGGAGAACATTGGGATTACCCGAATTCCCATCATATATATTATATTATCCGAAACAATCGTGTCGGTAGGGGATGTGACTTTGTACCATGGGACTTTCACTCGATAACCTCGACCCCCCACTGGACGATCTCGCGTTCCTATCCCGGTCAAACAACCGGATTGCCGTGCTAAGGGAACTGGCACATGATAACCGGACCCGTCGAGAACTGCGCGATGCCACCGACGTCTCCCAGCCCACCATCGGTCGGGTTCTCGATGGGTTCGAGAAACGTGGCTGGGTCGCCAGTGACGGACCCGGTAACGGCCACGAATATTCACTCACCCCGCTCGGCAGGGTAGTCGTCGAGGCGTTCACAGACGCAATGGCCACCGTCGGGGCGGTCCAGCAACTCCGCGAGCTTGCGCCGCGGATCCCTTTTGACGAACTGGGACTCGATCCCCGGGACCTCACTGACGCCCGAATAACGGTGCCGAGCCCAACGGACGCGACTGCCCATACCCGCCGAGAGCGGGAACTGCTGGACCGCACCGACCGAATTTTGTTCCTTTGCAATCAGGCCCAACCCGAAACCGTCGAGCGATACCGGGACTGGGCCGTCGGGAATGACCGAGAACTGGAGGCGATTATCTCCGGCGACGCCATCGACGCTGCCAAGGCCGATGCCGCGATGGCTGCCGACCTCGAAGACCTGATCACTGCCGATGGCGTGGCGATCCACCGCTACGAGGGGTCAGTGTCGGCGATGCTCGGTCTCTTCGAAGACGTGGCAAGCATCGTGCCGCTCGATGACGCCGGTGTCCCGTGTGCGTTCGTCGAATCCGACGACCAGACTGTCAGAGCAGCCGTGCGGGAGTCACTGGAGCGATACCGAGATCGGGCCGAGTCGATTGCAGCCGAGGAACGGATCTCCTGACCCGACCGCCACGTCGGGTGTTTCAGGTCGTGAAATCCTTTCGGGACGTATCATTATCCTCATAGGAAGTGTAGCGGCGGGCATGGTGTGGCCCAATGAGCGGTGATTCGCAAGTTATCGACACAACAGGCAAAGCATCCTTCCAGTCACCGGCGGGTGAGCAGGTTGTCGTCCGGGCAACCGGTGAGGAGACGGACGGCCAGTACGACCTCGTTGAGTTCACGATCCCACCAGGTCCAGGCGTGACGCCGCTTCACGTCCACCACGACAACGATGAAGCGATGCACGTCATTGAGGGAGAACTCACCGTCAAGCTGGGGGAGGAGATTCGCGTGCTGGAGGCCGGAGCGTACGGCATGGCTCCACGTGGACTCCCGCACACCTACCGGAACTCGGGTGACGGTCCCGCCCGGGTGTTGTTCATCTTCACACCGGGCAATCACTGCCAGTACTTGCAGGAGGCGGGCGAGCGTGGGCCGGTCGAAGACGAGGCCGACATCGAGGCGTTACTGCCGATCCTCGAATCGTACGGGATCGAGATGGTCGGGCCGCCACTTGATGGAGAGAACAGCCTACCTTGACGCACACAGATGCCCACAGTCCACAACTCGCTTGACATCAATGCCCCACCGGAGGAGGTATTCGCGCTCATGGCAGACTACGAACGCTACCCCGAGTGGGTCGTCATCGTTGAGGAGGCCCGACTGGTTGAGGGGCAGCAAATCGAAGCGGGCGCGGCGTACGAGGAGGTGAGCAAACTGGGACCGAAACGATCGACGAGCCGGTGGCAAGTTACGAAGTTCGAGCCGCCACACAAACAGATTCACGTCGGCCAACTGCCGTTCGGCCCCGTCGAGTTGACGATCGAAACCCGGCCCAACGGCGACGGCGGAACGATACTCGATCACACCGTCGAGATCACTGCCTTTCCCCATTTCCGGCCGCTGGGCTGGTTCTTAGAGCGGCTACTTCTCGTGCGGGTCTTTGAGAGGGACATGGCTGCCAGCCTGGACCGGTTCGCAGAACTCATCGAAACCGACGGCGGAAATCCCTAAATCGTCTCTGCCGGATCTGGGCGGTCTACGAATCCAGACTGGGAGTGCGACCCGGACGGACATATCAATTAGAATTTCACTCCCCGAGCGATCTGCGGTGAGTACGCTCGGTTCAGGCCAGTTGTTGTTCGATACGAACCATAGGAGAACAATAGCCGTTGTGACGGCACTGCCACTCCGGTATGCGAAGATGGCCTGCCGGCTGAATAGTGACCCGACAAAGTGGTTCCAAACCCGGAACATCGTCCCGCATAATACCGATACTGTCGCAACCTGTTGCGGTGTACATTTCGGTGCAAATCCTCCCGATTGCCTGATCGTGACGAGTGTTAGTGTGATTGAGGCCGTCCGCTTATAGCAGTGGAAATCGCCCACAGCAAAGTGAACGGCCCGAGCAGGATTTC
>CAZKGF010000266.1:0-838 GCA_964552115.1 uncultured Halobacteriales archaeon | reverse complement strand
TCTTAGCCGACTGTCGGTGACCAGCTACCGGCCTGTATCTACCTCTATCCGAGACTGATTCGTCCGTGCAGGACTCGGGCGTTCTTTTCTTCAGGCAAACTCTATACCGGTAATCTCGAATCGTGCCCCACCATCTGCACCCTGAGTTACCTGAACATCCCAACCATGGGCATCAACCACCTGCTTGACAATATTGAGTCCAAACCCAGTTCCGTCTACAGTTGTTGAATACCCGGCTTCGAACACTTTCTCGCTGTCAGCGTCGGAAATTCCAGGTCCGTCATCTTCGACATAGAAGCCATCTTCCAATTCACCAACCCACACTGTCACACTCTCACCACCATGCTCGACGGCATTGAGAAAGAGGTTGTCGAACAGTTGCTGCAATCGACTTTCGTCGCCCAACACTGGTCGTGTAACGTCAGTAATCAGGGTTGCCTCAGACGTCTCGACGTTCGTCCAGCAACCATTCACTACCGTCGACAAATCAACCTCCTCTTTCTCGGTTATAGGTTCCTCTTCCCACGCCAACGTCAGGACATCCTCTATCAACGTCTCCATTCGTTCGTGAGCGGCTTCGATGGACTCCAGGTACTCTCTGTCGCACTCCTCTTGGACGAGTTCCAGGTAGCCTTCGGCCACCTGAAGCGGGCTCCTCAAATCGTGAGAGACGAGGCTGGCAAATTGTTCCAACCGTCGCTCGCGTTGCTTGCGCTCGCTCATATCCCGAACAACTGCAATCAAGTACCGATTATCATCAAAATCGGCCGAGGAGACTGATATTTCACAGTCTTTGGTTTCGCCTGCTTTTGTCACACACTGAAAGTCCGCCCGGCGA
>CAZKGF010000265.1:0-3309 GCA_964552115.1 uncultured Halobacteriales archaeon | reverse complement strand
ACTGGTGTAGTGGTGCGACGCTACCGCAATCTGGCGAATAGCTGTAATACAGCAGCCGTCGCCGAACGACCGGAGTCACGAATAGGCCGACTATGTGGTGGGACTTATCAGTCTTCGAACCAAAATGTGGCTGATTTCGACCAGCAGTCTTCGTATAGCAATATGTAGTGTATAAGTCCGGTATCGGCCACGCATTTTGGCAACTCTAAATGAATTTTCCGTTGTCTCGAATGCCCAATTTCTCCGCTGAGACAGAAAGAGGGACATCGTCAATCCAGTCCCTCCATCAAGTAGTGCGGGCTACTACGATGTGTTGGCCGGAGCCACCATCGGGGAGCAAGGAGGCGACGGACGACTGTCGGCCCCCTGGGGCACAGAAACCGTATCGAGGGACATCGGTGGCCGCGAACGACAAGAGAAACGGCCCTACCGTATCGGCCGGGACAAAACTACTGACTCGAGAACGAACCGAGAAGGCCAGATTACCGTCGTGGTGGTTTGCTCGGAACCAGGGAAGTACGCCCATCCCGGGAACGCGGCCAATCAGCACGTCTCGGCTGAGGGTCCGTGCGTGCTCGAGGCAAGACACCAACCGCTCGGCGTGGAACCGGCCCCAACAGGGTTCGAGATCGTTCGCCCCCGATGGTTCCGTGCGATCGAGATGATCTCACCGTTTCGTCGTGGACGCAGTAACATCCAGTTCGTCAGCCCAGACAGGATGCCAGCAATCTAGAGGTCGTCAGGACGATCAAATTTAGATCCGGGGATTGAACCCAAGGTTGCGCGACATAGAGATCAGATTCACAAATATAGTATTAGAGACGCCGATTATCCGAGTTGCAAGCACAAATAAGGCTTTTTATCCGGATATCAGAGTTAGATTGATGTGAGTGGGGACTGAGCATACAATCATGGCTACGAGTGACGGCGAGGACCGCTCGCGCATGCGCGTCCAGACGTACGTCGACGCTTCCCAGCGCGAAGAGTGGGAACAGCGGGCCGAATCTATGGATATGAGCCTCAGCGAGTTCGTTCGCACGATGACACAGGCCGGCAAACGCGGGTTCGAAGAGGCGATGTCCGAAGGGAACGGGGCCGATGCCGGACGAAGGCCGTCTTCTCCGCCCAACCCCCAGGGTTCGGGCCTGGAAGAGCGGGTCCTCTCGGCGCTGTCAGCCGACGAATACCGATCCTGGGACGACGTCGTCGCTGCGGTCCAGGAGGACTTCGAAGCGGAGCTGGGCGACGTCGTCGACGAACTCCTCGACGATGGTGCGATCGAACACCGTCACGGTAGGGGGTACGCGCTCGCGTGAGCCAGACCCAGTCGACGGCGTCGGCCGGTGACGATCCGATCGAATACTTCCTCGAGGACGTCACCCTCCACGGCAAGACGGATCGCACGCGAGAGTACTACGAACGCGTGCTGCGGGACTTCGAGGCGTTCCTCGACGAGCGGGGTGAATCCCGCGTCGCAAACGCCGCACACAGGCAGTGTATGGCCTACGTACACGCGCTGCGTGGCGAGAAAAGTGAGAGTACCGTCGCGACCTATGCCTCCTATCTCCACCGCTTTTACGCCTACATGACGGAGGTGGGCGTCTTCGACGAAAACCCGATGGCCCTCGTAATGGAGGAGATGGACGAATCGGTCAACACGGATCCGACCCGTCGGGACCTCTCCGTGGCCCAGATGCGACAGTTCGTCGCCGACGTCACCCATCCCCTCGAGCGTGCCGTCGTCCTGACGCTCCTGAAGACCGGTATGCGTGCCGGAGAGTGCTGTAACCTCGATTTGCGGGACCTATCGTTGCCGGAGTCGCCGGTGCCAGCAGGGCCGGTCCGTCCGCGTCTGGACGACCGTCCGCGAGCGTTGTTCGTAGCTACGGAGCCTGCAGTCGGTGAGACGTACAACGGAGTCGAGCGAACGGCCGCGAACAAACGAAAGCGAGAGACGACGATACCGGTCGACGACGAACTCGCGACGGCGCTCGGCCAGTGGCTTGCGATTCGCCCCGACGTGACCTCACCGGCAGAGCCACTGTTCGTGTCCACCTCGGGCAGCTGGGGCCGTCGCCTGACGCCGGATATGGTCCACCACATTGTCGAGACCCACGCGCGACGTTTCGGCTGGTATCACGACGGCGGCGGCGCGTCCGAGAACGTCACGCCGCACTACTTCCGGCACTTTTTCACCACGCACATGCGCGACCGGACCGGCGACAGGGGCGTCGTGAAGTACCTCCGCGGTGACGTCGCCCAGGACGTCATCGACACGTACACCCACGACTGGGGCGACCGCATCCGCGAAGTGTACCTCGAAAACGTCTATCGACTCGTGTGAGTCGTCGATTTTTGTGGCAAACCAACCGCAAGGGATGCTTGAAACCGGACTCGTAAATCATATAGTGCTATATTGAAGGTCCTCGAGCAAGTTCGGGGCGGGAATGGCTCAAATACGACACTCTACGGCACAGGATATTGCGTCGAAACAGGCGATTCGAACGGTCTCAGGCGATGTCGCGGCTCGTGTCGATGCTGACCTGTTCGACCAGATCCAGTTTGATGACGTCACTCGGTGCCCGCCCGCCACGGAACTTGGGGATGGCGAGGCGGTTTTCGATCTCGTCGCCGACGGCCTGGGTCTCGAGCTGGAAGACGACGTCTGCGAAGTGTTCGGTCGTGTCCCGGAGTGGCGGCACCGATCGGCCGTTGAGACAGTGCATGACGGCGAGGCTGTCGGTGTTGAAGATGTGGTTCTGCAGGTCGTTCATGAACGCACGGAACCGCGATGGCGGCTCCTGGGACTCCAGGACGTCGACGGGGTCGACGATGAGATTGGAGTTCTCCGGCAGCGCACTGACGAGTTTCCCGGCATTGTCAAGCGGTGCTTCCCCCGAGATGTAGCGCACGGTCGGATCGCCGGTGTTCGCGGGCGTGTTGGTGATGCTCTCGGTAACGGCCTCTGCCGTCCGATCGAGCGACAGCCACAGCGTCCCACGCGTCGCCGTCAGTTCGTACAGGAGCAGTTCAGCCTGGCTCGCCGGATTTGCACTCAACGCTACGATGGACCCCGATGGAATCCCGCCGTCGAGTTTCCGATCGAGGACGTCGATCCCCGTCCGGAGCCGGTTCGCCATATTGCGTGTTCGTTATATCTGAATTGAATTAAGCATTCCGTTTGCGAATGGCACGCACGGCACGGCGGTAGTGTCGACTCGCTGCGCGATGTGGGTGGGGGTGACACACCGTCGGTACGTGGGCGAGGACGGGACAGCCAAGCACGTCGACCGGGTCGACATCGCCCTC
>CAZKGF010000264.1:0-3321 GCA_964552115.1 uncultured Halobacteriales archaeon | reverse complement strand
CGGCTACGAGATGACGGTTCGTGGTGGGTGGGTTCCCGAACGGCGACGGTCGGAGGACCGTTTCCGGCTACTGTGCGGTGAACCCGCCGTCGACCATGATTTCGTCACCGGTGACATAGGCGGACTCCTCGGAGGCGAGACATAGTGCCACGTCCGCCACCTCGTTCGCCCGCCCCGGTCGACCCATCGGCGTCCGTCTCGTGATGAACTCGATCAGTCGCTCCCGTCCCTCCGTCATCGGCGTTTCGACGACGCCCGGACAGATCGCATTGACACGGACTCCCCGATCGGCGTAGGCGACGGCGGCATTTTTCGTCATCGCTCTCAACGCTCCCTTCGACGCCTGATAAGCGAACGAATCGGCGGTCCCGACGACGCCCCAGATCGAGACGGTGTTGATGACCGATCCCCCTCCGGTTTCGGCCATCTCCGGCAGGGCCGTCTTCAGTCCCAGAAAGGTACCGGTCTGGTTGACGCGGATTACCTCGTTCCACCCCTCGAGGGATTCCTCGTCGACCGCCTGTTCCCGGGTGATACCGGCGTTGTTCACCAGCACGTCGAGTCCCCCGAACTCGTCGAGAACCCGCTCGATGCAGTCGATCCAGTCGGATTCGTCGGCCACGTCCAAGGGCAAAAACATTGCGTCGTGGCCCCGCTCGTCGAGGTCCTCGGCGACTGCTCTCCCCTTTCCGGTGAGAACGTCCGTAACGACGACCGTCGCCCCTTCGGCGGCGAACCGCCGTGCCTCCGCTTTGCCCTGTCCTCGGGCCCCTCCTGTAATGAGCGCTATCTTGTTTGCTAAACGGCCACCCATCGCTAGGTCCTCTTCCGAATCGACGTGTAGGCGAACCCTCCACACGCGATGTCCGGACCCGAGCGCGTGGCGAGGTGTCCGACCTCGCCGGGACCGTCGGGCCGACTATCCACCGCTGTACCTCCGGTATACACCATAGCGCCACATTCTCGCCGCCTCACTTAAACGTTGTTCAGCGGCGGTTTGCCGGCGTCGACGACGAACGGACGGCGGGTCCATCCGACATACCTCGGTCGGGACGATTCGGACGGCACCGTCGAGGACGTCGAACGGGAACGCGAACGCCAACGACCCTCCGCTCGTTCGGGAAAGATTGGGCGATCGATGACCGGATACGGCATACCGAAGTCGAAAACCGACCGTCGGCTCCCGTGTCGCACCTACTTGGACGCGTGTTTCGCTTCGCGTTCCTTGAGGTCGGTTCGCTTTATCTTCCCCGTTACCGTCCTGGGGAAGTCCTCAACGAACTCTATCTCTCTCGGGTATTTGTGCTTCGAAAGGGAATCCCGGACGATCCCTTTGATATCCGCCTTGAGATCCTCGCCCGCGTCGTATCCGGACTGCAGGGAGACGTACGCCTTCACGATGTTGCCGCGCGTTTGATCGGGCTTCGGGACAACTGCCGCTTCCGTCACGGCGGGGTGTTCGGAGATGGATTTTTCGACCTCGAAGGGACCGATCCGGTAGCCGGAACTGAGGATGACGTCGTCGGCCCGCCCCTCGAACCAGAAGTAGCCGTCTTCGTCTCTGTATGCCAGATCGCCGGAGCGGTACCAGCCGTCGACGACCGACTCCGCTTTCAGTCCGTTCCGATTCCAGTAGGCTTCGAAGAACGCGGGTGAACCGCTACGCCAGGCAATCTCTCCGGTCTCGTTCGGTCCCATTGTCTCGGTCGTCTCCTGGTCAATGACGTCGACTTCGACCCCTGGCATCGACTTGCCCATCGACCCCTGTTTGACCTCCAGTGTCGGGATGTTCGTAACGACGATGCCGCCACACTCGGTCTGGCCGTATGTATCGTGGATTTCGACGCCGAGGTGGGTTTCGATCCACTCGATCGTGCTCGGTTCGAGCGGTTCCCCCACGCTGCTCGCGTGGCGGAGGTCGATGTCGTGCTCGCGTATCGCGTCCTCGTTCTCCCTGAACGACCGGTAAACGGTCGGTACCGTGTGTAACACGCTGACGTCGTACTCCTCGAGGAGACCGGCCCACCGTCCGACGTCAAACGTGCCCTCGTAGACGAACACCTCGCGTCCCCAGAACCACGGGCCGAGACAGTGCAGGGGCCCGGTTAACCACCCCATGTCGGCCGTACTCCAGTATAGGTCGTTCGGCCCGAGATCCTCGATGTACTTCGCAAGCGTCGCGGCTCCCGTGATCCAGCTGTGGGTGTGGACGACCCCCTTGGGCAGCCCCGTCGTCCCGCTCGTGTAGTAGAGCAGGGCGTTGTCGCCGGCATCCGTGTTCATCGGATCGTACGCCTCGGAGCGGGCTTCGAGCGCGGTCGCGTATTCGTGCATGTCTACGTCTTCTCGTCCCTCCGGTCCCGTGAGGTCTCCGACGACGATCACGTCCTCGACGCTCCCTCCGTCTCCGATGGCCGATAGCACGTTCCGCAGATTTTCGTCGGTGGTGACGACGACGCTCGCGTCGCTGTCGTCCAGACGGTAGGCGATCCCCTCCTCGCCGAATCGCTCGTTTATCGCACCGAAGACCGCTCCCGCCTTCAACGTACCGAGCAGCGTCACGTAGTGTGCGGGAATCCGCGGCAAGTAGGTGAAAACCCGATCCCCTTGATCCACGCCGATACCCTCGAGCAGGTTGGCGAACGCATTGGACGACCCCGTCAGCTCCTCGAACGAGACCCTCCGGTGGACTCCCCCGCGGTCGACGTGCTGGATCGCGACGGCATCCCCTCCGTTTGCGTGCCGGTCACAGGCTTCGTGGCCGACGTTGAGCCGTTCGGGTGCGTCCCAGTCGGCGTCGTCGTAGATATCCGTATACCTAAACTGTTCCATCATACGGTCGTAGCTCCCGAAATCGCGCACTATGTTGTGGACCGCCATAGTTGCCGATTGACACGTCCCGATATAAATCATAGGGCTTACAGGAGGTATCGGTCCCTCCGTCGCGGAATTCACCGACCGGTCGGTCACGGGGGATCTCGAACCGTACCTTGACATCCTCCCACGTCTGAAGACTTGGGCTTCCGCTGGAAATCATGTCAATCATGTCTGGAGTGTGACGAACGCGAGGAGACGGTTCGTCACAAGAAATCGTTAACGTGCTCTGTGTATGGATTCGAGGGGAACCCAGAGCGGCATCGGATTCGTTACTGAGACAGGAGAACAATGCAGTCGGGTCGATGACACGGCCCGTGCACCTCAAGTGGAATGATCACGACTGGCGCGAACACCGTGGCCCGCCATCATGGAGACAACGGCCAACGAGGAGTACACAGACCAGAGTACCGTATGCGCAGGGATATCGCTCTCGGGAACTCAGAC
>CAZKGF010000263.1:0-3335 GCA_964552115.1 uncultured Halobacteriales archaeon | reverse complement strand
CCCCACCAACACGCGGCGAGGTACCACCTCGCTCGGGCGCCCGGGAACTGAGCGGCCATTTCCCTCGATCGGGATGCTGGTTGGTCGCTCTCGACTCGTGAGCGGTCACTCCAGGGGTCGTTTGAAGACGTAACTCGCGGGATCCATCCCGGCTCGCTCCTCGTAGAAATGGTGCGCCGCTTCCCATTGCAGTCCCACGGATGCAGCGTCTCGTCGAGATGGTCCGGTCGGAGAATCAACCGATCGTTCACGTCGTTCGACTGTATGAGCAGGACGGATCGAATATCGACCGGTGTCGGCGGGAACAGATCGTATCCGGCGCAGAACTCGTCCAACCCTGCACGGATGGTGCCGAGCTCGTCAAGGAACTAAAACCGTCGGCCAACGTGCGACTTGACACCGGTCAGCTCCTCCAGGGCGAGTTCCAGAACGTCGGTAGCAGGGAATGGATCATGTACAAGCCCCGGTGGAGCGCCTTCTATCGAACAGAACTGGACGACTTCCTCACCACGCGTTCGGTGGACACGGTGGTCGTGTGCGGCTGTAATTTCCCGAACTGTCCACGGACGACCATCTACGAAGCGAGCGAACGCTATTACCGGCTGGTTTTTGTTTCTGATGCAACCTCCGGGGTGTATCGACGAGGTTTGGACGAATTGGACAATATCGGTGTGATGGTCCAGGAGGCTGCTGATACTATCGAGTGGATCGCTGGCTGACGGGGCAGGGCACCATTGGCGGGAGAGCTGGCTAGAACTCGCCCGGCGCCGCAGGCTCCTGGATGACCGTCTCGTTGCCGGACGGGTCGGTGAAGACCGCCTGGGTCCCCCACGGCTCCTCCTCTGGTTCGCTCCGGAAATCGACGCCGTTCTCGACGAGCGCCTCGTAGGTGGCCTGACAGTCGTCCACGGTGTAGACGAGGCCCCAGTCCCTGCCGACGAGTTCGGCGCGCTCCTCGGCGTTCTCCCCGTCGAGGAACTCGGGCGGGGTCAGGACCAGCTCCACCGCTTCGTCACCTGGCGGAGCGACGGTTACGAACCGGCCGGTGGGGGCCGGGGCGTCGCGACGGATCTCGAACCCGACTGATTCGGTATAGAATTCGACTGCTTCGTCCTGGTCTTCGACGATTCGCGTAACGAGTGACATCTGTTCGATCATGGATTTCGATCTCTTCGCCAAGTTTAGCCGCTCGGCTAAGCTGACTTCGGTGGGCCTCCTCTTAACTATTTCCAAATCCAGCCTGCTGACTGCCCTCGTCGCGACGGAACCGTTATTGGGTTCTTCGGCAAATATACGGGCAACGAATGCCCGAATCCGGAGGCCGACCGACCCTCGAGAATCCCCCACGCCCCGGTGATCCCTTCTGGGACAAATTCGAGACTCGCGAGATGATCCTCGAAGCGACGGTGTGGGTCTTGGCAGAGGAGGGGTTCAGCGGCCTCACGCTTCGAAAGGTCGCCGACCGCTCCGGGCAGAATCGGGGTCTCATTCACTACTACTTCGACTCGAAGGACGACCTCCTCCGGTCCTTGCTCGATCACATCTTCGACAACTACGATCGATTGATGGCCCTGGACGAGGATGCGGCCCCGATCGATCGACTCTGGACTGCGCTGCAGTTTTTCGCGTACGGACCGGGCGGGCCCGAGGGCCCGGACCGACACTACCACATCGCCATCTTCCAGCTCCAGGCGCTGGCCGCGCACGACCACGAACTCCGCGAACGGTTCACGCGGAACTTCCACCACATGATGGATCTGACGGAGGCGATCATCGAGGAAGGCATCCAAGATGGCACGTTTCGGTCCGTCGATGCAGAGAGAACAGCCGTATGTCTCATCGCGACGATCGTTGGGGCTCGGAACGCTGGCCTCACGCTCGAGGTGGACTTCGTCAGGGAGACGGTCATGGATCACATCGAGCAGTACGTCGGCGAAATGCTGATCGCATAACCATCTCAGCGATCTCTTTCCAGAGTATCTGAAACCGAAACGAGTTTCGGCTGGCCGACTAACTGAAATGCCGTTCTGCTAATACTTTTCTCCGGGCGAGACGTTCTCTGGGCAGGCCTACTGCTCGTCAGTCTCGTTGCCTCCGCCCACATCGCAGGCCATCTGCGTCGAAACCGTCCAGATCTGTAGCTCCCCGTCGGCTTGAATGGTGACGTTCGTCGAGGAGTGGTTGCAGTCGAAGCTTTCCGGGGGAATCTCGAATGGTTCAGCAGTGGAGCGGCCTGGAAGCAAGGCCGTGCCGTGGTACTGACCAACCTCTGTAAGCGTCACCATCACGGTGGCTGACGGATCAAGTGAATAGAGGCCGTCGAATAGCGCTGTATGCCGGTTGTCGGAGATTACAAGCCGCGCGACCATCGGCTTGTCCGTTGGATTCTGAAGCGTCACGCCGTGGGGCTTCCGTTCGCCCTCGCCGGTAAGCGACCCGTCGCCGAGTAGGGTAAGGGATCCGTGAGCGTCTCCGCTTCGTCTTCCGCTTCAGGCAGTTAGCGGTGGCTTTTCGTTCGATTCGATCCGTATAGCGTGTCGTACCGTCTGTTGCTCTGTGGGACATCTGTTGGTGATACCGCCCGTCGTTCGGAACGTCTGGACTATCGATGAGGGATTGCCGACAACCAGCGAATGAGAAAGTAGTGCACCTGCTCACGCAGGTGCCGCAGCCGCGCACACGGAAACAGCGATGACGGTCGAGTGACCGGAAACGGAAAGATGGGACTCCCGGCCGTGGACGACCGCCATCGATCGCTGCTCCATTACCATTCATCGTAGTACTCGTTTTTGCTCCAGAAATCAATTTCGGTTCCGACGACTCACCGTCGTTCCCAGTTGTCGAGACCGTCCTGATTTCCGTCAGTGGGGCACCGCTCGGTCGAATACCGCCGTTTTTGGTTTGCCCGATTCGACCGCGAAACAACGTCGAAGGACTCTCTGTGGCTGTTTTGGTCACTGGATGGCGTTGGGGATATCGAGTGCAACGACGACCCAGTTCGTTTAACCTAAAGGTTTAATATATGGCAGGGTGTACGCTTAACCGGATGGTTGAACAACAGCCCGACGACCTGGATCTCGACGCGGTCTTCAAGGCGCTGGGCCACCCGATCCGTCGAGAAATCCTCGAACAGCTCGCCGACGGGCCGGAGAGCGTCAGCGAGCTGGCCGAACCCCACGACGTTTCGTTGCAAGCGATCTCCAAGCACCTGCGCGTGCTGGAGGACGCGGGCCTCCTCGACGTCGAGGAGGACGGCCGGGTTCGACGGTGTCACCTCGACGCTGCGCCACTGAGCGAGGCGTTCGGATGGCTGACCCGCTACCGCGTGCTCTGGG
>CAZKGF010000262.1:0-3354 GCA_964552115.1 uncultured Halobacteriales archaeon | reverse complement strand
CGGGCCGCTCAGAGGTCCAGGCCGTCCTCGACGTGGCCGTGCTCCTCGTCGGGGAACTCGCCGGAGACGACGGCGTCGCGGTAGTTCCCTATCGCCCGCTCCATCTCGGAGCGGACGTCGCCGAACTGCTCGGCTATCGGCGGCGCCCACTCCGAGAGACCGAGCACGTCGTTGACGACGAGTACCTGCCCGTCCGTGTCCGGTCCCGCGCCGATACCGATGGTCGGGATGTCGAGGTCCTCCGTGACCGCGGCCGCGAGGTTCGCGGGAACGTGTTCCAGGACCAGCGAGAACGCTCCTGCGGCCTCGTGTTCCACCGCGAGCTCCCGGATGCGGGACGCGGCGTCGTCGGTGGTCCCCTGGCGCACGTACCCGCCGACCTGGTTGACGTGCTGCGGGGTCAGGCCGAGGTGTGCCATGACGGGGATGCCGAGCTGGACGAGCCGCTCGGTGAGCTCGACGGTGTGGGGCCCGGACTCCATCTTGACGGCGTCGGCGTCTGCCTCCTTCAGCATCCGCCCGGCGTTCTCGATGCTCGCTGCGGCGTCGACGCCGACGGAGAGGAACGGCATGTCGGCGACGACCAGCGCCTCCCGGGCGCCGCGTGCGACCGCGGCCGCCCGGCTGCGGACCTCCTCCACGGTCACCGGGAGCGTCGAATCGTGACCGAGGACGACCTCCCCCAGCGTGTCGCCGACCAGGATGACGTCGATGCCGGCCTCGTCGATTATCTCGGCCGTGGGCGCGTCGTAGGCCGTGAGCACGGTGATGGGCTCGTCCCCGCCGGCGCGAGCCCGTATCTCCTGGACCGTGGGCATGGTCTGAGGTCGGGGCGGTGTGGTGTTAAACGTGTCCGGTCTAGGGTGGGGTCCATCCCCGGCTGGCACGGAACGGGGGTCGGTCGCCTTCCGAGGCATCACGGCCGGTTCTGTCCTCCCGCTCGTGTGTTCCTCTGGATGCCCCTCACGGCCCGACGAGGTTATGCCTCCGATTCGATACGGCGCTGTTGCTCCCGAATCGTCGCCGCCAGGTCCTGGTGGTTGGCGACCCCCTGAATCCCCAGCTTGCCGCCGGCTGCGCCACTATCGATGAGGACGCTTCCCTTGCCGACGATCCGTTCGAGCAATCCCTGTTGGGTCGACAAACCCCGTATTTTCTCGATGCGGGTCTCGCCGGTCGAACTCCTGATCAAGCCGACCGATTTCTTGACGCGCTGGTTCGTGACGATGTATCGGCTTCTCTTCCGAGCGACGCGAACGTAGCTGACGAGCCCCCCGGCGAGGAGGAGGAATATCAGCCCCCCGCCGACGTCGCCGTCGAGGACGGCTATAACCCCCACTACCGCGAGGACCGCTGCTGGCACGAGGAGAGTCCACCAGTTCACCCACGAGGGGAGTTCGTTCTTGAGTACTTGCTCGCCCTCGAGGAGGGTTATTCCCTTCGTACTCTGGTCGGATAGCAGGCGACCCGCCTGTTCTGTCTTCGTAGCTGACATACGCCCAACGTCATCAACAATCTAAAAGAAACTTTCCCTGCCGTGGAGTCGAATACACCTACCTACGTGACCTGTACGCCGGCTTTCGCGATTCTGTACGCGTCGAACGCGGTCAAAACCATGAACAGTAAATGTGTTAAAATTAGCAGGAAGAAGGCGGCTGCCATGACTATCGCGGAAGTAACGATCCAGCCTATCACGAGCACTCCCCCGCGTAGGTATTTGCCGTTCAAAATCTGTCCCAAACCCGGGACGACGAGTGAGGCTACCGCCGAGGCGACTGCCCCTGGCATTGTACAACATCTAACACGAGGGCTCTATAAAAATCATCCGGATTTCGTAGCCCACTCGCCCTCCGAGGGCGGGGAACTGACTCGACGCATATATGACAGGAGATCAGGGAGTACTGTTCAGTTGATAGCGGGGGCCGTCCGCACACCCGTTCGATTCGCTGGTTCTCCCGCGACGGCGCTGATGGGTTCGGAGCACTGACATCGCCGAAAGATACCACTCAATCCCGAAGCGAAACAGTAAAAGAGTTGGTATTATTCCGTGCACGTGATGCAACGGAGAGAACTGGTACGTTCGATAGGAGTAACAGCCGGCGGAGGGATTGCTGTCGTACTCGCCGGGTGTTCCGGCGACGACTCGCTCGGAGAGGCCCAGGCGTCGCTCGACCAGGCAGGAGAGCACCTCGAGGACGCCGGACGGGGGTTCGACGAGCTCCAGCAGCACCTGGAGAGCGAAGACTGGGAAAGTTGCCTCGACAGTACCGACCCGATTCGAGATGACCTCGTTGCGGCCGAGGAAGACGCCAGCGACGCACAACAGCTCGCCGAAGGCGGAGGACACGAGAACCGCGCCGAGATAGCCACCCTCGAACTGGAGCTCATTGGCATCATGCAGGACATGGTCGACGAATCCGAAGGGCTCTGCGAAGCGGCGGCCGAGGACGACCACGAAGCAGTTAATCGACGGCTTGAGAACCTCGACGAGTTGGAGCAACGCCGGCAGCAGAAAGCCCGAGAACTCGATCGGGCCGTCGAAGAGATAGAGGACTGAAGAATGGCAACCCCCGCACGCCCGATAGCCGCCAGCGCTACGCTCGGCAGCTCGCGTGCGGGGGACCGGGTCCTAGTGTAGCCAATCCGCACCGGTAATTACACGGACGTAGCTATCGGATGCTCCCCATCACGTGGCCGGACTACAGTCTCCCGTGGTCCTGCCCGATACCGTTTGCCGAGTTCAGTGTTTGGACGACCTCAACCTCCGGAGCGAGCGCTTCGATTAGCTGGCGTTTTCTCTCACCTCGTCAGGCACCGATACCTCGACGGGTTCGCCGTAGGTGACGTACTCGTCCGTTGAGCTTCGGTCGAGTTCCGGGAAGGACTCCGCGCTGTCGAGCGTCACGTCCAACTCGTAAGTCGTCGCCCGTCCGGTCACCCGGTCGTATCTTAGTTCCATCCTTGCGGCCGTGGCCGCTTCGGCGGCCCGGAGTCCGCCTGGTTGAATCGTCCGGGCCGCCAGCGCGCTGGCCTCCTCGGCGGTCTCGGGGTCGAAGACGAACACGTACTCGTCGTCCGTGTCCTGGAAGCTGAGGAATCTCTCCGTGTCCGTGCCATGGATGTCCAGCGCGGTCGTCGTCAGGGGCCTTTCAGAGGAGTACTGGATATACTCTACCTCCTCCTCCGTGTGATTCGTCGTCTTCTCGTAGAGTACCCCGTCTGCGGCCCACTCCTCGATCGTCCGCTCGATTGATTCCGAGCCGTAGACGATGTGGTCCTCTCGGTTCGAATAGAGGGTTTCCGCGTCGAAGTTCTTCTCCACGGTCACCGTGGACGTCTGTTCCCAGTCCGTCG
>CAZKGF010000261.1:0-3370 GCA_964552115.1 uncultured Halobacteriales archaeon | reverse complement strand
TAGCGAGCGGTCGCCGGCGTTGAGCCAACCCAATCTGTTCGCACCAAATATCAAATATACGGTAGGTGTCTCCGATTCGGGGGTGGGTTTCACGGCTGTAGCCTAGCCGCACGGGTTACTCCTGTGAGACGATTCGTGGCAAAACCGTGGTGCGAAACAGTCGTTGAAACAGTAACCACAATCATTATGCTTCGCCTGTCGTCTCTTTACCTGAACTTTACTGACGAAATCGAGACCAATGAATGACACTGACACCGTGGACACGGTCATCGTCGTCGGGGGCGGCGACAATGGGTTGGTGACAGCCCTCCTGTTACAGCAGCTCAATCCAGAGGTCGAAGTTTCGATCGTAGATAACTTCGACGAGGAACAGCCGGAAATCGGGAAGAGTACGGTCGTCTACATTCTCCATATCCTCCACAACGTGCTCGAAATCGACGAGGACCGGTTCATCACGGCAGTAAATCCGGGCTGGAAGTTCTCGATCTACTTCGACGACTGGTGTGGGAATGAGTTCTACGTTCCGTTCGACGAGTACCACATCCTCCGGTCGTCGGATGACCCGGACTCGTTCGGCGAGCTCTATTACCGGCACGAACACCAAGAGTATCACACCCTTTGCTGCGAACTCGTCGACCAGCGAAAGACCCCGTTCATCGGCGAGAACGATATCTTCCCCCAAATGGCCTATCACCTCAACGTCAACCGGACGAACAGATTCTTCCGGGAGCTTTGTGAGGAGCGTGGGATTCGCCTCATCAACGATGAAGTTGTGGACGTCGAAACGGCGGACAATCGGATCAGCACAGTGAGAGGCCGGGCTCAAAGTTACGAGGGAGACCTCTATATCGACGCATCCGGCTTCAACCGAGCCCTGATCGGCCAGCTCGACGCGGAGTTCGTCCCCTACGACTATCCGATCGACACCGCCCTCGTGGCCAAGTCCGAGGTGTCGATTGACGAGATCGTCCCCGCCACGGTCGCGACGTCCGGGGAGTGTGGCTGGTTCTGGCAGATCGACACGGCCGACTGGCGGGATCTGGGCTACGTCCACGGCGCCGAGTACCTGACCCCATCTGAGGCCAGAGCGGAGTTCATCACCCACGCGGCAGATCGCGGAGTCGATGTCACGGCCGATGATATCACGTCGTACCACTGGGAAGCGGGCATCCACGACCGGGCGTGGGTAAATAATTGCGTCGCCGTCGGGAACGCGTTCGGCTTCCTCGAACCGCTTGAATCGACCACTTTCACGCTGAACGCCATCATCGCCGAGAAGCTCGCCACCATGATGTCAAACCACGGCCGGATCAATCACCCCGGGCTCCGTGAGCTCTTCAACGCGTTCGTCGATACCCGCTGGACCAACGCGTTCGACTTCGTGAGTCTCCACTACCGATTCACGCCAGCCCGGAACGAGTTCTGGCGTGACATGCAGACGGTCAACGAGAGTGGACGGCTCGAACAGCTCATCGAAGACTACCATGAGAACGGATTCAGCTCCCACTACGAGTTCGACGCCCAACAGCAGTGGCACGACGAGCGGCTCTTCAGCCGGTATCTCTTTTACCGACTCCTTCGGAGCGTGGGTGTCAAATCCGACTTCTACGAAGGAAAAGAAATGACGCTGAGCGAGCAGACGAGAGACGAGATGGCAGAACTCGACCGGAACATCAGGGATGCGGCGAACGAGTTCCTGTCCCACGAGGAGGCAGCCCAGCTGGGCGTGTATCGCGAATAGGCGTCACTCATCCCTGAGCGGTTGGTTCGATGGCTGCTGGCTGACAGACCGGCCCCCGATGATTTATCGTCCCCCCGGAGCCAGCTACGAGCTGTGAGTACGACATGAATGAACGCCTCATTGTTGATGGACATCTAGATATCGCCCACAACGCCGTGGATCTGAATCGCAACCAGCTAAAACCGGTCGAGGAAATACGCGCCCGTGAACGGGAACTGCTCGTGCCGTCGATCGGCCGCCGGTTGGCCGAGAAAGGACGGGGCGTGAACACGGTTTCACTCGCGGAGATGCGGTCAGCGAACGTTTTCCTTGGTCTCGCGACGGTCAACGCCCGCATCGCCCACCCGACAAACGACAACAAGGGTTACGACGGGCAGGAGATCTGTCACGCCGTCGCCACCGGGCAGCTAGCCTATTACGAACAGTTGGCCTCCCAGGACGATCTCCGTATCTTAACGGACTGGCCGGAGGTCCAGGACCACCTTGGGGACTGGCAAGCCCAGGTCGAATCGGGGGCCGACGGAGCGTCCGATGGCGACGCCGACAAACCGCCGGTCGGCATCGTCCTCGCGATGGAGGGAGCTGACCCGATTGTCACGCCGGCACAGGTGAGCGAGTGGCGATCCAGGGGGGTCCGAATCGTCGGCCTCTCACACTACGGGCAGAGCAGCTACGCCAAGGGAACCGGCCTCGAAGGGGGCCTGACCGATCGGGGCCAGCCACTGCTCGAAGCGTTGGACGAGGCCGACATGATCCTCGACTTGACGCACCTGGCAGACGGCGCATTCTGGGAGGCCACCGAGACATTCTCCGGCCCGGTCATCGCCACCCACTGCAACTGTCGGTCGCTCGTTTCGGGAGACCGTCAGCTCACTGATGATCAGATCCAAGAGATCGTAGACCGAGACGGTGTCATCGGCGTGGCGATGGACGCGTGGATGCTACAGGAAGCGTGGACTCGAGGCATTTGGAACCAGGTCGAGGCTACGCTCGAGACCGTCGTGGACCAGATCGACCACATCTGCGACATCGCGGGGGATACCGAACACGTCGCCATCGGAAGCGATCTCGATGGCGGCTTCGGCCGGGAAGAGTCTCCCCGTGACCTGAATACCATCGCCGACCATCACCGAATCGCCTCGATCCTGGAGTCGCGCGGATACGACGAGGAAGGGGTCGCGAAGATCATGCACGGCAACTGGCTCCGAGTCCTCGAGTCGAATCTATAGCCATCGCCGTTACGAGAAGGCTCTGGCACAGCAGTCCATCGGATCCTGGGTTGCTGATCCGATCGTCCAGAGCGGGTCGAGACCCGACCGCGCTCCATTGGAGTGCCTAAGGAGAACCCGGGACGTTCGATCACTCCCCTTCAGGCAAAGCCGATGATGAGAGTCGAAAAGCTAATGCAACCAGGTATAATCGACGACGGCGGACAACCATGAGCCCATCCTCGGTCGATCCCGAAGATTGGTCGCTGTACTGGGGCGATTTCCACAAACACCTCACGGGCCCACGGCGTGGTCGGATCGCCAGTAACCTCGACCGGGCAGGAGAGATCGTTGAACACGCAAAGGGGCATCTCGACGTGTACGCACCACTCTGCTACCCGTTCGAGGGCCACCGGGTCGG
>CAZKGF010000260.1:0-3383 GCA_964552115.1 uncultured Halobacteriales archaeon | reverse complement strand
AGGCCAGTGGGACGTATGGGTAGGACAGTACGGTGTCTCGGGTTCCTGACAGGGGTCGTGCACCCCGTCTTCGACGACGCCGGCGCAGTGGCGCTCTCCGAGCGTAAACGCTAACTCCCGGTTTTGCGGGAGCGCCTCCCGAGAGACTTCGCCCTCGGCCCCGATCACGAGTGCTGCCGGCGAATCGTCGTTACCGGCAGCCGTCTCGTACCCGACAATTTGCACGGGAGTCAGTATCCAGTCTGGCGATTTTAACCTACTGCCTTCCTCGATTCACTGAAAGGAATCCCGGACGGGCCAGTAGCTTGCCGACAGAGACTGCTACAGCTCACGGAGTAACTCCACCGTCGCCTGTCGAACCGATTCGTCGCTGGACAGGTTCGGTTCGAACCCCTGGTCGAAGAGCTTCGCGATCGCCAACCGCATCCGGGGGACATCTCCAGTCCATCCACGGTCGCCTCCGGTAAACTCGTACGTTGGATCGACACCCATCTCGTCGCTCACGATATCCGCGATCTCGACGACAGAGGTCGTCGTCCGGGTTCCCAAATTGTAGAGATTGAACGGGTCATCTGCGGTCTCGACAACGTGAATCATGGCGTCGAGACAGTCCTCGATATGCATGTAGGATTTCTCTTGGCGGCCGTCGCCGAGAATTTCCAGGCGGTCGGGATTTTCCCGCAATTTCAGGATGAAATCGGGGATGACTGCTCCCGGTTGGAGACGGGGCCCGACGATATTGGCGAACCGGAACACCCACGATCGAATGCCATGACTGTGGGCGTACGTGGAGACGAGTCCTTCCTCGGCGAGTTTGCCAGCTGCGTAGGGGCTGATCGGCTCCATGGGTCCGTACGTTTCCGACGTTGGACGGGGAGCCTCCCCATATACTGTCGATGATGAAGTGTAGACCAGTGCATCGACCCCGACTTCCTCCATCCGGTCGAGGACGTTGTATGTCATTGTGGTGTTCGCCTCGAACTGGCGCCGAGGTTTGTCGGTGTTTACCGCCTTTGAAGCGGCGAAGTGACAGACGAGATCGATCGATTCGTCTAGCACTGAAGCCACAGTCGAGGGATCGGTACAGTCACCATCGACGAATTCCGCATCGGACGGAACCCACTCTGCCCGACCGTTCGAACAGTCGTCGAGAACGACGAGCTCGTTCGCTGCGACGAGCCGGTCGATGAGATGGGACCCAACGAACCCGGCCCCACCCGTCACCAGTATCCGGCGGTCGCTCAGGTCCATGCTCGGGATGGACAGAGGCTGGCTATGTGTCTTCTGATGTTTCGACTGGCCAGATCGAAAGCACCTAACGCACCCACGGTCTGGATGTCGGCATGCAGGGTGAAGCCGACGTTACAGTCCTTCGACTGGGTCATCGGCCGGGTCGGGACGAGCGGATGACGACCCACGTCGGGTTGACCGCCAGGGCGCTGGGCGCCGATCGGGTCGTGCTTGCGGGGTCGGCACGCGACCGCCGCGACGCGATCGAGGAGATCACCGACCGATTTGGGGGCCCGTTCACCGTCGGTGAAACAACATCGACACAGCAATTCGTCACGGACTGGGAGGGAAGCGTCTGTCATCTAACCATGTACGGCCTGCCGGTCCAGTCGGTTATGCCGGAGATCCGAGAGCGCCACGCGGCGGGCACCCGATTGCTGGTCGTCGTCGGCGCCAGTAAGGTCCCCTTCGACGTGTACGACGACGCTGAGTGGAACGTAGCAGTGACGAATCAGCCTCATTCGGAGGTGGCGGCACTCGCAGTCACACTCGATCGACTGTTTCAGGGACGTGAACTCGACCGCGAGTGGATCGGTGCAGACCGGCGTGTCGTCCCTGAATCGACCGGGAAGTCTGTCGTGGACGTCGACGGTGAGTAAGGCGGTGAGGGCGCCGCTAGCCCGATTTGATCGCTTCGGTGGGTTTAAACGACTCACGAACGGATAACTCACCAATGGCTTTTGAGGATCTCTTGGAGGATCCCGTGATTCAGAAATACCTCCACGAACTCGTGGGCCCGAAAGGGATGCCAGTCGCTGCTGCGCCCCCGGACGGTGAGGTGACTGACGAGGAGTTGGCGGAGGAGCTTGGCCTCGAGTTGAACGACGTCAGACGGGCCTTGTTCATCCTCTATGAGAACGATTTAGCGAGTTACCGTCGATTACGTGACGAAGACTCCGGGTGGTTGACCTACCTGTGGACGTTCGAGTACGAGAACATTCCCGAAGCACTCGAACAGGAAATGGAACGGCTTCTCGACGCCCTCCAGCAGCGCCGGGAGTACGAGCGGACCCACGAATTTTACCTCTGTGATACTTGTGGAATCCGATTCGAGTTCGGCGAGGCAATGGACTTTGGATTCGAATGTCCGGACTGTGGGTCGGCGTTGGAGGCGATGGAGAATAGCCGGCTGGTGGAAGCGATGGAGAGACGGATCGATGCCCTTCGTGACGAGCTCAACGTCGACGCGACAGGCACCGCACAAGCCGAGGCCTGATGGTCGTTCTCGCCACAAAGTGCTACGTGCGCGGAGCGGCCCGCGAGCGAGCGCTGGATTCACTCGAAGCGCTCGTCGCTGACGCACTGGGAGAGCTAGCCGTCGACACAACAATTGGACTCAGGGAAGACGACTTTCCCTCCGTGACGGTCGAAGGTGAAGACGCGACGGTCGCACGGAATCTCCTCCGTGAACAGTGGGGTGAGATTACCCCTCACATGAAGGACGGTACTGTCTACACCGGGACGTTGGAGTCCTGGTCGAAGGACGGCATCGTACTGGATGCCGGTCGCTCCGTCGAAATTCCCGGTTCCGAACTCGGCCTCGGGCCCGGAACGCCGAGCCAAATTCGAACCCGGTTCGGCCTCGTCCAACACCTACCCATGCGGTTCGTCGCCGGGGGTCCCCCTCAACTCGCAGACGCCGAACGGGACCGGCTGTTCGAGTGGACTCGCGGTGCTGGACGGGTTAATGTAAATAGTGCAACTCGTGCCGAGGTTCGTGCGACAGTCAATCGTGCGGGGCATGCCCAGGATATCCTCGGTGTCGACCGCCTCGGTCTCTTGGAACAGAGTATCGTCTGTGCGAGCGATACGGATCCACCGGGCCTCTTAGCCGATATAGGTGAGTACTTGCCAGCCGAACTCCTCGCAGTCGTCCCATGAAGCGAGCACACGTCGCCCTGCTCGCGGTGGGTCTCCTTCTTGTTCTGGCCGGGTGTTCGTCCGGGACCCAAGAGGTCCCCACAGACGACCTTACCGGTAATACTGACTACGACTGGTCGCGGTCGGAGACGGTCTATTACAATGTCACGAGTGAGCGATACGAGTCGGTGCAGACGGTCACGAACCAATCCAATCTGGTAATCTACAACTAC
>CAZKGF010000259.1:0-3388 GCA_964552115.1 uncultured Halobacteriales archaeon | reverse complement strand
GGTCGACGATGGCCGCACTCGCCGTCGCAGAATTTCTCGCTGTCGTGCTCTCCGCGCTCGTCCTGATCGGTGGCGTGGTGCTGGTCGTAGCGACTGGTGGGCAGGCACCCGGCGCAGTCATCGCCGTTGGTGGCGGTCTGGCCGCCGTCATTTTCGTGGGACTTGTAGTTGTGTCCGTTGCCAGTCGGGACGCCGTGGCCGGTGCGACAGCGTGGGTGTGGCGGAGTCTATTCTCACTCCGGAGAGTCGTCGGAACCGGCCCACGACGCGACCGCGTAGCCACACGCGTCCGAACACACGTCGACGCGTTCGGTGAGTCAGTAGGGGACCTGACGACGAGTCCAAGCGGGCTGTTTGGGGCATTCCTGGCAAATATCGTCGCCTGGATGTTCGGTATAGCGTCACTATATTTCGCTGCCCACGCCGTCGGTGCGCCCGTAGCGGTTGGCGTCCTCATGGTCGCCATACCGCTGTCCGCTATCGCCGGGATCATCCCCGTTCCCGGTGGCCTGGGCCCCACAGAAGTCACGATCGCTGGCACGATCGTCATCATGTCCGGGACGACGCCCGAAGGCGCCACCGCAGCAGCGTTTCTCTTTCGGGTGTATACACTCGGGTTGGAGATCGGGCTGGGTGGCCTGGCCGGGCTTGCCCTCGCCGTGGTGGGCTGGCGGCGATCTGGCTGACGGTCGACGGAAACCGGGGTGACCGCAAGTGTTGGACAGAGGTCCGTGATTTTTGATGTTCGCGCAAATATCCTGGCCTATGGCAGGCACCGGGGACGCGCCCAGCGACCGATTACGGGAACGGGCCGATCAGAGCCGATTGAAACTCTGGGTTCTCCTCGAGGCCGACCGGTGGCACGTAACCGGGATTCTGTTGGCAATCGTGTTCGCCACACTGGTCGGGATCGGCTATCTGTATCCACCCGCCGAAACGGCCATCAGGACTACCGATTCGGTAGATACACTTTTCCAGGCATTGCTCACTGCAACGATCACTGGTGTGACACTCATACTCACGTTGAATCAATTGGTCCTGTCCCAGGAACTCGGGGCAGTTAAAGATCAACGCGAACGGATGGAAGGGGCCATGCAATTCCGACAGGATGTCGCGGACGCGATCGGAATTCCGGTAAGTCCCGCCCAACCCGCCCAGTTTCTTCGTGCCCTCGTGCAGGTATCGGGCGAGCGTGCCGGGGAGCTCCGTAACGCAGTTTCTGATAGCGGCGACGACGACCTCGTGACCGAAATCGAGGACTTCACATCTAGCCTAATCCAGAACGCCGACCGGGTTGCATCCGGGCTTGATGACGCGAAATTCGGCAACTTCGACGTGATTTCTTCGGCACTAAACTTCAACTATTCGTGGAAGATTTTCACCGGTCGACGCCTTCTCAAACAACACGGTGATTCGTTGGATGAAGCGGGGACGGAGGCGCTCGAAGACCTCATTGCGTTACTCGAACTGTTCGGGCCGGCCCGCGAACATTTCAAGACGCTGTACTTCCAGTGGGATCTCATCAACCTCTCGCGGCGTATCCTCGTCTCGGCGGTTCCCGCACTGCTCGTATCGGGCAGCATGATAATTTTCTTCGATGGCGCCACCTACAGCCTGATGCTGTTCGACAGCGAGACGCTGGTGCTCGTCATCGCGGCTGCGGCGACGATCTCCGTGGCGCCGTTCTTGATACTCCTGGCGTACGTTATGCGGATAGCGACAGTCACCAAACACACCCTCTCGATTGGGCCGTTCATTCTTCGAGAAGCTGAAGACGCTGCCGAGATCGACTGGAGCAACTGAGCCCGAGGGTCGTGGCTGCTCCCAGAACCGAGAATTCAACAACTATCAATATCCTATCAGATGCCTTCATCACGAATGATTCAACTGAGTGCTTGCATTTCACGGAAATAGGCTAAAAAAGGGAAATGGCCGCCAACTAACATAATTCTAGAAATGAGTAGACACCTACTAACTCCACCAAAAATTATGTAAGCCGGTGGAGGGATTTGAACCCTCGACCTATTCCTTACGAAGGAATCGCTCTAGCCAGTCTGAGCTACACCGGCACTGTCGGATAATGAGCCGATGGCCCCAATAAGGATTCCGAAACCCGTGTTCATCGACGGAGACGGGCGTCCAATACGACGTTGAGTTCGTGGGGAGCGTAGGAACGAACAATTCGTCGCGTTTCGATCGAGACATCGTAGACTGGTTCTGCGGCTGCCCGAATCTCTGCCTCGCCGGGGCCGAAGGGATCCTCCTCGTGCTGGATATCATAATAATGGAGGTGACACTCATTGCCAGCCAACGTTACGGCCGTGTCGAGAAAATCGTCGGCCGAGTGGGGGAGGTTCATCACGAGCCGATCTGCCCAGCCCTCGTAGTCGTCAGTCACCGCCCGGACATCGCCCTCGATCGCCCTCACCCGATCTTCGACGTCGTTTCGCCGGGCATTCTCTCGGAGATACTCGATGGCAGTCGGATTGACGTCCACGCCGACCGCAGTCGCCCCGCGAACGGCGAACGGGACGACGAACGGCCCGACGCCGGCAAACATGTCGAGTGCCCGTTCGTCCGCGTCGACCTGGTCTGTGACGCGATGGCGCTCGGTAGCCAACCGCGGGGAGAAGTATACAGCGGCGAGATCCAGCGCGAACTCGCACCCAAACTCCCGGTGGACAGTTTCGGTCCCGTCCCCGGCCAGAACCTCCCAGTCGCGCAACCGCTGCTGGCCGTGGACTTTCGAGCCTCGGTTGAGAACCGTTTTGACGGGTAAGTCGGATTCCATGAGCGCCCGGGCAACCGTTTGTGCCCGCTCGGAGTCGTCTTCGTCGACGATCGCGATATCACCCAGGCGTTCGTACGAAATGTCGCCTTGTACGAGATCGGCAGGCATCGTTTGACCCTCGCGTTCGGGCACCTCACGGTGGACGATTTCGTACTCCGCCGGGACCGCGGCCGGGGCCGTAACCGGGATCAGTAGAGAGTCCTCCTCGACCTGGATTTCGTGTCCCTCGTCGAGCAGCCCTGCCTCGGCGAGCGTTGCCCGTGTTGCCTCGCCAGCCTGGCGGGCCACACGAACACACGGAACGGTCATTGCCTGACCCTCGCGATCCCTCGCGGTAAGGGTGACGCTCCACGGGGCTTATGCCCGCCTCACCGCTTTATCGGGGCATGTTGACGTTCGTTGGGCTCGGACTGTACGACGAGCGGTCCATTACCGTCCGGGGACAGGATGCACTCCGTGGGGCCGACACAGTCGTGGGCGAACTGTATACGAGCCGGTTGGCCGGCGCTGATGTCGAGACCCTCGAGTCGGTCCACGATATCGACATCGAGGTGCGAGACCGGGCCGGTATCGAAGAAGCGCCGGACCCGATCCTGG
>CAZKGF010000258.1:0-3390 GCA_964552115.1 uncultured Halobacteriales archaeon | reverse complement strand
TCGACGACTTCGACCGTTCGCTGTAGATGTGCATCGTCGTCTAAAGCCGCCAACCCGGCCACGCAGGCCAGCGAATTCACTGCAAATGGGGTGTTAATACGTGCGTAGGCGTCCGCCCACTCCGCGGGGACGAGGCCGTAGCCGAGGCGAAGCCCGGCGAGCCCATAGGCCTTCGAAAACGTCCGAAGCACGACAACGTCGTCGCGCGCATCGACCAGTGGTTTGGCAGTCGCCGTTCTGGAAAATTCACCGTACGCTTCGTCCACGACGACGAGTGTCTCCGAGTCGGTTTCACTGGCGACCTGCTCGATTCCATTCCGGGTCATCTCAGAGCCGGTCGGATTGTGCGGGGAAGTGATGTAGACCACACGCTCCCCGTCATAAACGTCCAGTATGGCCTCTGGAGACAACTCGAAATCACGACTCCGCTCGAGGCGGTAGGAGTTCACCTGGCCGTGGTGATACCTGGCACTCATGGGATAGTACGCAAAGCCAGGCTGTGGGATCAACACGCTATCTGCGGGTTCGAGGAGGGCTCGGTGGAGGTAATCGATCACACCGTCTCCACCGGGACCGAGCCACACCTGTTCGGACGCCAGGTCCCAGCGTTCGGCCACCGCCGCAGTCAAGTCTGTCTTGACGGCCTTTGGATACGTGTGGACAGTCGATGCAGCGCGCTCGATCGCCTCAACGGCGGCCGGACTCGGGCCGAACGGATTCTCGTTCGACGAGAGCTTCACGAGTTCGTCGGGATCGAGGCCGAGGTCCCTGGCGACCTCTTCGATACCCCGTCCGGCCCGATAGACGGCGTGTGTCGAGAGGTCCCGTGTGTTCATGGCGGGGAAAAGCGGACGACGCGGCTTAAGCGTGCCCACCTGGTACTCCAGGAATTCCGGGATCACTTGGGTTGATTACCCTGGCCACTGCAGACCCGCTCGATGACATTAGCCGATGCAATCTCCGTCGCGATCCATCTCGTCTTCGCCGGCGTGTGGACGGGAAGTGTCGTCCTGTTCAGCTATGCAGTCCTGCCAGCAGCCCGGTCGGGTCAGTTGAACGCGGCGCCCCTTGGGTCGCTCACCGGCAAACTCCAAACGATTTCGCGGGCGTGCGCCGCCGTGTTATTTCTCACTGGCGGTCACATGGCGGGATCGAGCTATACGGTGGAGACGCTCACCGGGACCGGCCGGGGTGGTCTCGTCCTCGTCATGGTTGGCCTGTGGCTGTTACTGGCTGTCCTGGTCGAACTCGGTGCAAGCCGCCTGCTCGATGGCACTGACGCGGATAAGGTCCGCGAACCGGCTCGAAACGCGACTCGGCTGTTTCAAGGCGCCTCGATCGTGGCCGTTTTGTTGTTGGTCGTTGGTGGGGCACTCGCCGGCAACCTGCTGATCTTCCTTTGAAGTGGGCAGGGTTCCTGCCTCCGCTGGGAGAAAGATGATAATGTGCTGATTCCTGGCCACAGATCCGGTGGACGGTGATTGTACCGATCTGAATCGCCCGATCGGCCGGCAGTTATCCACACCACCGTTCTGGGCGGTCTCGGGGGAACGGAGCTTTGGCGAAAGAAGGGTGCTATCGAGCTGACAGACGGTGTCAGACCGATCGAACGGTTTTTTCACTACCCGGACGAGAACTGGAGCATGCGTGTACTCGTCGTTGGCGCCGGGGCCGTTGGCTGTTGGTTCGCCCGTGCGCTGGCGGCGGATGGTCCGGCGGACGTCTCGATCGCAATCACGGATGCTGACGAGGCGACCCTGACTGAGGCGGCCACGAGCTTGGATGTGACCGGGCTGTCGCCAGCAGAGGCTGCCGACCCGACCGACCCGTTCGATCTAGTCTGTATCGCCGTTCCGATCCCGGCGACCCGCAACGCAATCGAAACATACGCACCCGCGACTGGCCGCGCGATGTGTGATCTCACGGGGACGATGGCCGAGCCCGCCGCGGCTATGGCACGCCACGTGCCGACCTGTGAACGTGTGAGCCTTCACCCCTTATTCGCTCCCGAAAACGAACCTGGGACAGTCGCCGTCGTCGTCGGCGAATCGGGACCAGTGACTGACGCCGTTCGATCCACGTTAGCCGAACGTGGGAACGAACTGTTCGAGACGACGGCCCCCGAGCACGACCGGGCGATGGAAACGGTGCAGGCCAAGGCACATACAGCCGTTCTGGCGTACGCACTGGCTGGTGACCCGGTCGATGAGCGGTTTCATACGCCCGTTTCGGGCCATCTGGCGGAGTTGGTCACCCAGGTGACTGATGGGGAGGCAGGCGTTTACGCAGACATTCAAGCGGCCTTCGACGGTGCAACGGACGTCGCGGACGCCGCAGCCGCCATCGCACGGGCCGACGAGGAGGAGTTCTGTGAACTCTATGACGACGCGGGTGGATAGATCGTGTCGCGTGAAGAGGTCCGATCGGGGGTTCGAGACGCGGCGCAGTACATCCGAAATGTCCGGCCGATCGATCCAGAAGAGATCTACGAGTACGTCGAGAGCCGGCCAGATCCTGCCGACGTGCGTGACATTCTCCGGGAGGAAGCCACCGATCTCGGCCTCCGAGAACAAGCGGATGGAACGTTTGTTCCAGTCACCGATGAACCATTGGAGACTTCCGCAAAACCGGCCGTGTCCTTTCCCGAACGGTGGGAGACCTGGCTCGGTGACGTCCTCCAGGAGGAGTTCGGGACCGACTGGGCCCAGGGCAGCTCAGGAGAACGGCTTCGGGCCCGCATTCGTGAGCTAAAATCTCAGTACTTGGCCGGGGGTGACGTGAGCTACGATCGACTCACCGCCCTTGGGTACGCAATCTACCATTTGCCCCAGAGTTATGCTGCTGCCGCTTCTGAGCTCGCCGATTTGGCAGCCGACGGCGAACTCCTTCGGACTGCACGAGTTCTGGACGTGGGTGCCGGCGTCGGCGGACCGGCACTGGCACTCGTGGACCTCTACGAGGAAGCCGGTGTGCTCGAGTACCATGCCGTTGAACCGGGCGCCGGAGCGGACCTCCTCGAATCGGCGATGTCCCTCGCAGGCCCGAACGTCCACCCGACGATTCACCGGAAACCCATCGAATCGGGGTATCTCGAGGAATCCTTCGACGTCGTTCTCTGTTCGAACGTCGTGTCCGAGTTGGACGATCCAGACGACGTCGGCACCGCACTGCTGGAAGTGCTCAGTCCCCATGGGACACTTCTCGTCATCGAACCAGCGGACCGGGAGACGGCGATCGAATTACGCACACTCGAACGCGATCTCGAACGGCAGGCTGGGGCGACGGTGTACGCGCCAACTGTCCGCCTCTGGCCCGGCCAAACCCCCGACAGCCGGTGTTGGTCGTTCGATCGCAAACCGGATCTCGATGTGCCCGCCGTCCAGGCCAAAC
>CAZKGF010000257.1:0-3408 GCA_964552115.1 uncultured Halobacteriales archaeon | reverse complement strand
CGAGTGGTGGCATGCGGCCTATACACGGGCACCGGGCTTAACGACGCCGTTGGCCACACAGTGTCGCCTCACGTGGTAACCCAACTGAGCCCATCGAGAATAACAGAAACTGAAAATCGGTTGCTCCCACATGGAGCCTGTACTCGAATGCTCGGTCGGGGATTTGAACCCCGGTCATCGGCTGGCTTCCAATGCGGGCAACACCCGTTATTGTCGAAAGGCCGATATGATTGGCCGGACTACACCAACCGAGCGCGTTTCATTCTCGAAACCTGCCACGCTTAAAGGCTACTGTTCGCGTCCCCGCAGCCGACGAGTGGCCCGTTATTTGCCTTCGAACTCGGGTTCATCGTCCCCGAAGAAGGCGTTGATCCCCTCGTGAACGTCTTCGGAGTTGACCACGTGTCCAAAGCCCATCGCCTCGAGTTCCAGTCCGGCGTCTCGATCGTCGATGCCGGCGTGCATCGCGCGCTTGGTGAACCGCATCGCGATCGGTGGCCCGGCGGCCAGATCCGCCGCATACTCGACAGCCCGTTCGCGGACCCCGTCCGGTTCGACGACGTCGTTGACGAACCCGAAGTCAGCCATCGACTCTGCCTCGTACCGATCAGCGGTCATGATGATTTCTTTGGCCCGTCCCAACCCGATGATCCGGTGGAGTCGCTGCGTGCCACCCCACCCGGGTAGGAGTCCGAGGTTGAATTCCGGCTGGCCGAATTCAGAGCGGGTTGTGGCAATCCGAATGTCGGCACAGGTTGCCAGTTCCATACCGCCACCGAGACAATAGCCGTCGATCCCGGCGACGACGGGCCTTTCCGTTTCTTCGAGACGGCCGAATGTCTGCTGTCCCAACCGGGAGAGTTCGACAGCCCGAAAGGGGTCGGCTCCCCCGCCCGCAATGGAGACGAAATCTGCCCCGGCGGAGAAGGCCTTGTCACCCTCACCGGTCAGGAGGAGGGCACGGACCTCGTCGTCGTCTTCCAAGAGATCGATTGCGGTCTCCAATTCCTCCAGTAACTCCACGGAAATGGAGTTCATCTGTTGGGGCCGGTCGATGACGATTTCGCCGACCTGGGCAGCCGGGTACTCGATACGCAACGTCTCGAAGTCCGGCGTGCCCGATTCGGATGTGTCGCCACCATCGTGGAACCCACCCGCCTCGGCTACCGCCTCGAAGTGATCGTAGGGCTCGTATCGTGGGTGGTCCGTCTCCTCGGCGGCAGCTTGGAGGGCCTCATAGAGGGATTCGACACCGTATTCATCGGCGAGTTTCGCTGGTCCCTTCGGGAACCGCCCACCGAGTTTGACTGCCCGGTCGATCTCGTCTGCGGCCGCAGCGTCTTCCCCAATGAGAAAGGCGACTTCGTTTGCCATACACGCTAGCAGGCGCTCTTTGACCGTCTCGTTGAACGCGTCCATCGGAATGTCCGCACCGTCGCCCTCGTCGTAGTCGTAGAATCCAACGCCCGATTTTCGGCCTAACTCGCCCGCCTCGACTTTTGTTTCGAGTAGCGGACACGGCTCGTAGCGGTCCCCCGCCTGTTCGTGCATGTATTCGAGTACGTGGTAGCCGACGTCGATCCCGACGTAATCCGCGAGTTCGAAACTGCCCATCGGGAGGCCCATATCGAACTTGGTGGTCGAGTCCACCTCGGCGACGGACGCGACCTCGTCGTGGACCAGCCAGGCTGCTTCGTTCATCAGGGGGACGAGGATACGGTTGACAATGAACCCCGGAATGTCCTTGCGGACGCGTACAGGCGTTTTATCCATCGATTCCGCCAGCCCTTCGATAAGATCCAACGTCTCATCGGCGGTATGAGCCCCGGCGATGACCTCGACGAGGTCCATTCTGATTGGCGGATTGAAGAAGTGCATCCCGCAGAACTGCTCCGGCCGATCGGTTACCTCTGAGAGATCAGTAATCGAGATGCTGGACGTGTTGGTCGCGAAAATCGCCTCCGGGGGTGCGTATTCGACAACTTCGTCGTAGACCTCCGTTTTGATCTCCATCTGTTCGGGCACCGCTTCGATGACGACGTCCGCGTCGCCGACGGCCGTCTCGAGGTCGACCACCGGTTCGATCCGGTCGAGGGCTGCGTCTGCGTCGTCCTCGGTAATCTGCTCGTTTTCGGCGAGTTTGCCCAGCGACCACTCGATCTGGTCGTATCCTTCTTGGACTAGCTCTTCGTTGATGTCCCGCAACGCGACGTCATATCCAGCAAGCCCGCCTAACTCCGCGATGCCGTGACCCATACTCCCCGCCCCGAGTACCGCGATCGTCTCTATGTCCTCGACGTCCATGATTTTCTCATCAAAATCCTCTCTCGGCCCCGGTTTCAACGTTTCTTTCTCGCTGACGCCAACACCGTGGAGTGTGCCAACTGTTTAGTGGCCAACTGGAATAGCTTCGATATGGATTTTGGCCTCTCTGCAGAGCAGGAGCAGATCCGCGAAGAAGTGCGGAAGTTCGGCGAAAACGAAGTTGCCCCCGTCGCGACGGAGTACGATCGCGAGGAGAAGTTCCCACACGAAATCGTCGACAAGGCAGCTGAGATGGGGTTGACCGGCGCGAATATCCCGGTAGAGTACGGCGGTGCCGGCTATTCCCCGTTGGAGGTGGCCTTGATCATCGAGGAGTTGTTCGCGATCGATCCCGGCATCGGGCTGTCGATTACGGCCACTTCCTTCGGCGCGGATGCGATCCGCGGATTCGGCACCGAAGAACAGAAAGAAACGTTTCTCACCCCCGTCGCAGCTGGCGAGTCCATCATGGGTGCCGCCATTAGCGAACCGGACGTCGGCTCCGATGTCTCCTCGGTTTCGACCCAGGCCGAGAAGGACGGTGACGAGTGGGTAATCAATGGCAACAAGATGTGGATTACCAATGGATCAGTCGGCGACTTCTTCGTGGTGCTGGCCCAGACTGATCCCGATGCCGAGGGTCGGTATAACGGCTTCTCCCAGATCATCATCGAGTCCGACCGTGACGGGTTCGAATCAGAGAAAATTACTGGCAAGCTGGGGATCCGTGCCTCGGACACCGCCGAGTTGCTCTTCGACGACGTCCGTGTCCCTGAATCGAATTTAGTGGGCAATCGCGGAGCCGGCTTCCTCCAGCTCATGCAGTTTTTCGACGAGACCCGGACTGCCGTCGCCGCCCAGGGTGTCGGGATTGCAAAGGGGGCTGCCGAGGCGGCACTGGAGTATGCCCAAGAGCGCGAGCAGTTCGGTCGACCGATCAGCGACTTCCAGGCCATCCAACACAAACTCGCCGACATGTACACCCGGACAGAAGCCGCCAGACAACTGACCTACAAATCCGCCTGGAGTGTCGAAAACGCCGACGAGGATCTCACGATGCTGGCCTCGATGGCCAAGGAATTCGCCTCTCGTGTCGCCGTCGAC
>CAZKGF010000256.1:2728-3422 GCA_964552115.1 uncultured Halobacteriales archaeon | reverse complement strand
TCGGCGGCGTCCCACCCGAAGACCGGAATGTTGGCGTCGTATTCCAAAATTACGCGCTGTTCCCCCACATGAGCGTTCGAGAAAACGTCGCCTACGGACTTCGGTATCGGGATCCCCCCGGCACGGCGACCGTTACTGAGCGGGTTGAGGACTTACTGGCCCTCGTAGATATGTCCGGGATGGGAGACCGCGATCCAGAGCAACTATCTGGAGGGCAACAACAGCGGATCGCACTGGCCCGCGCACTCGCCCCGGGGCCGGACGTTCTCCTGCTGGACGAACCGCTTTCGGCACTCGACGCCCGCCTGCGCGAACGGCTACGAGTCGTGATCCGCGACCTCCAACAGGAACTTTCGATTACGACGGTCTACGTCACCCACGACCAGGCGGAGGCCCTGGCCATCAGCGACCGCGTGGCCGTTATCAACGACGGTCGTGTCGAACAGGTCGGCAAGCCGGAATCGATCTACCGCACCCCGGCGACCAGGTTCGTCGCCGAGTTCGTCGGGGACAACAACGTCCTCGACGCCACGGTCGTCTCTACAGATCCTCCCCGTGTCGCGATTCCCGCCGAGCAATCGGACTCGGCCGACGCGGTCGAACTGCCCGTCTCACCGCCGCTGGCGAGGGGGAAGACGGTCGTCGTGGCCATCCGACCCGAAGCCATCATACTCGACGACGACACCGCACCGGT
>CAZKGF010000256.1:0-2718 GCA_964552115.1 uncultured Halobacteriales archaeon | reverse complement strand
CGGCCACCGTGCAAACGACCGAGTTCATGGGCGATTCCTACCGGGTCCATTGCGAGTGGCAGGGCCGCTCGCTTCTCGTTACCACGACGGCATCCCAGCCGCCGCGGGGACAGGTCACCCTTGGATTCGATCCGGCTGACGTCACCGTGCTCGAATCAACATGACGAAGTTAGGCAAAATCGACGCCGAAACGTTCGACCGCATCATCGCGCCCAACCTGGGAACGCCCCGGCCAGACGTGTGGCTGGGTCCCACCGCTGGCATCGATTTTGGCATCCTCGATATCGGCGGGCAAGCCGTCGTCGTCTCGACCGATCCAGTGTCGGTTCTCCCCGAACTCGGACTGGCCCGTGCTGGCAGCCTTGCGATCGATATCGTCCTTTCAGACGTCGCCGTCTCCGGGATCGATCCCTCACACCTCACCTTCTGTCTGACACTATCGAGCGAGTGGGAAACGGATGACGTGGGCGAATTGTGTCGGGCAATCGATGCGTACGCCGCCGCAGTCGACGTGGGGATCGTCGCGGCACACGTCGGCCGCTATCCAGGTGTTAATAGTTCCTGGGTCGGTGGGGCGACGGCAGTCGGAATTGGCGAATTTGACGATGTCGTTCGACCGGATGGCGCTCGCCCTGGTGACGTAATCGTGCTCTCGACGGGGCCAGCGGCGGAGATTGCGGGATTGTTCGCCACGTTGTACGGTGACGAACTCGACCTCTCACCTGCAGACTTGGCGGCAGCCCGGGAGCGAATCGACGACATTCCGGCGGTGGGCGATGCCCTCGCGGCCCACGACGCTGGTGAGATCTCCGCAATGCACGACGCCACAGAGGGAGGGATTGCCGGGGCATTCGTCGAGATGGCCCGTGGGGCGGGTGTCCGCTTTTGTATCGATCCATCAGCTGTCCCGATGGGTGCGGGCGTAGCGGCCGTATGCCGGGCGATCGATGTCGACCCGTGGTCGGTAACCAGTTGTGGGACGTTGGTTATCACGGTCGCCTCGGAGGACGCCGCCAGCGTCGTCGACGCGCTCGAACGGCGGGGGACTCGCGCAGCCGTCGTTGGCCGCGTGGAGACAGGATCCGGCGTCGTGGCCGACGGCAAACCCGTCGAGGCGCCCTCCAGTGATCCATCCTGGGCCGCGGCCGAGCGTTTGTCTGACGATTCGTAAGCAACACTGCTGTGCGCAGACCTTCTCGAGCGACGTAGTGGGTATTCACCGTTGCCGATTAGGACAGACGTTCACCCGTACTGGGCCGGAGTCGAAACCATGCTGAGAGATCGCGGTGTCAGCCCCGTCGTCGGAACGATACTGATGGTTGCAATCGTGATTCTCCTGGCATCGTTGCTCATGTTCAATGCATCCCTGTTCGCTGGCGAGATCCCGGGGCTTCCGGAGTTCGGTTCATCGGCCGGGAGTGGATCGGGGGTCATCTTTGCCCTCGATGACAGCCCCGAAACGACCGTCCAACACCGCGTCGAAATCCCGATCCCTGGCGACTCGAATCTCGATGGCGACTCGTTGAATACCGTGACGGTCGATTACAAAAACGACACTGTCCAACTCCGCCAGTCTGGCACGGCAGACGTCACGAAAATCGGGATCGACGAGGACGAAGATAACGAAATCGAGACGAGTTCCATGTCCGACCTCGATGGCGTCTCGGTTCTCGATGGCGGGGATGAATTGGGATTGAGCCTCGGTGGCAATCACAATCTCAATGGCGGAATGCAGGTAATCGTGGTTTACGACGCGGTGCAAAACCCACCGACGGGTGTCTATCCCGCTGCCGTTACGCTCAACGGGTATCCGGACCTGTCTCGCCTCGGAACGATCGACATCAACGACTGAGGAGTCCAAAAGCCTCATTTTTCGGTACGTGGATCGCTCGCGTTCCTCGGTCGATTGAACTGCCGACCGTCGCAACGTACCGTCAGCTGAGTGGTTACGGGTAAATAGGAGTCGTATCACCGACCGAGAATGACGCTCTGAATAGTCGGGCTTATTATTGCCTGAAACACGTATGTAGTCTACGTGTCGATGGTGTCGGGCTTGCCGCATAATCTGGGTGTTGCCGTGCTCGCCGTCTGCAGCCTTGTCTTTGCAGTCGTTCACGGCGATCACCTTCTCCAGGGCTCGGACCCGGCGTTTGTCTTACTGACGTGGACGGTCGGTCCGCTGGTTGTTAGTCTCGTGCTGCTTTGCTTTTCGTACTGGCTCTGGCGTCAACAGTGGCGTCTGGAATACCAGATTATGATGGCCCTCTGGTTTCTCGTCGGCGCCACGACGGTCGTCGTATTCGGGATTTTGATCGTCGTGAACCAGGAGTCGTTGGGTCCGGGGGTTCAGGACCCGTTGTACATGCTGGTGAACAGCGCCACAGGTGGCGCTGCGATCGGCTCCATTGTCGGCTTGTACGATATCAGGAGCCGACGGCGCGACGACAGGCTCGTCGAGCTTCACGACGCAGTCCAGCAACTTCTCGACACGGAGACAAAGGCCGAAACCAGCCAGATCGCCGTTGAAACCATGACGACGTTGTTGGATTTGAACGTGTCTGCGATCTGGTTGTTGAACGACGACACGCTCGAACCGGTAGCGTACACCGAGGAATCCAAACACGTCTTCGACGAGATACCGGAGTTCGAGAAGGGAAACAGTCTCGCCTGGCAGGTGTACGAAGCACAATCGACACGACTCGTCACCGATGTCGCGGA
>CAZKGF010000255.1:0-3423 GCA_964552115.1 uncultured Halobacteriales archaeon | reverse complement strand
AGACGGCGCCGAGGATGAGCCGCCACAGCGACCCGATCGACCCGATGAGGGGGAGACTCACGCCGGAGATGACGTTACTGATGTACTCGAAGATGAACGCGCCGAAGACCGGCCCGACCAGCGTTCCAGTGCCGCCGAGGACGGTCATGATCACGAAGTCGCCCGAAGTGATCCAGTAGAGCCCGGTGGTCGGGTGGATGTAGTTTTCGTGGATCACGAATAATGACCCACCGACACCTGTGAACGTGGCGGAGATGATGAACGCCATCAACTTATAACGGAACACGTTTAGCCCCACGAAGGAAACCCGCTGCTCGTTCTCGCCCAACGCTTCGAAGATCAACCCGTAGGGTGAATTCAGGATTCGGGCAGCGACCGCAACCGCGAGAACGGTGAACACAGCGACAAAGACGTACATCCAGGTACCCATGAACGGGACCGAACCCTCAAGGTGGACCGTTCCGAGCAGTTGGGTCACCTGCACGTTCGAGAAGCCATTGTCGCCATTGGTGAGCCACGCTCCCGGGCCTAACGCGTAGAAGTAGAGCATTTGACCGAAGGTGAGGGTGAGAACGGCGAAGTAGACCCCAGAGCGCCGAATGGACAAGAAACCGATTGGCCAGGCTAACAGCGTCGCAACGACCGTCCCGACCAGCACCATCAAAAGAGGGCTGCCGGACACCTGCGCGCTAAAGATGCCCGCCGCGTACGCCGCCGTGCCAAAGAAGGCAGCGTGGCCGAACGAAAGGAGACCGGTGTACCCCAAGAGGAGGTTGAAGCCGATAACGACGATACCGTAGATTAGGACGAGAGCTGCCAGCCCCTCGTACCCTCCGACCCGGATGTCGATCAATTCCGCGACCATCCCGAGTCCGTCGATCAGGAGATACGGAAAGATGACGAGGGCGATGACCGTGCCAACGATAACGGCGGCATCGTGGTTCGCTATCTCGCGAGCTCGTTGGATGACCGGCAGTTCTGGAACCGCACCGGTTCCGCCGTCGGACCGTGACGAGTCGTTCGCGCTCAATGCTCCACCTCCACGCTCCCGAATAGGCCCTCCGGCCGGAAAAGCAGGACCAGCGCCGCCACTGCGTATAACACTATTTGGGCCCACTGGGAGGCGAGCACCACCATCGCAGAGATCGTGATCCCGAGAACGAACCCACCGACGATTGCGCCGATCACGCTCCCGGCTCCACCGACAACCAGGACGAGAAACGCAGGGATGAGAGCTCGTTCAATCCCAATCTGTGGACTTATCGTTTGGATCGAAACGCCTATCAACCCAGCGAAGGCCGCCAGTGCCGCTCCGAGGGCGAACACCAGACTGTAGGACCGGTTGATCTTGATGCCAAGGATTCGTACCATCTCGGAGTCCTGGGTCCCCGCCTGTACGACCAGCCCGAAATCGGTACGCTCGATTACGAGCCACGTCAGCCCAATAACGGCCACGGCGATGGCCACCAGATACAGCCGCCATTGCGGATAGGATCCCACGATCGGGAGGGAAACCGGGCCCGAGACCGCAATCCCGAAAATTTCACTCGGGGCCACAGACTGGAAGGTGTTCCCGCCGATGACGCCCTTGACGATTTCCTGGACCATGAGTGCGATTCCAAACGTCACGAGCAGTTGATCGGTCTCCGGCCGGTCGTAGAACGGTTCGGCGACCCACCGTTCCATTGCGACACCAACCACGAAACCGACGATTGGGACCGCGATCAGGGCCGCGACGAATCCCCAACCCAGCCCTATAGTCGTCGTGCCGGAACTGAATAAGATTCCCTCGTTGAGCTCCGTCTCTCGAACGACCAACATTCCGGCGTATCCGCCAACGAGGTACAGTGCCCCGTGGGCGAGGTTCAGGAACTTCATCGTCCCGAGGATGATCGTTAAGCCAATTCCCAACAGCGCGTAGATCGCCCCCTGTTGAAGGCCGTTGAGGATGATCTCGACGACGGTCTCAGCTATGGCCATAGCTCTCCTCCCCGTAGGGGGTACATGCGTGTGTGTGTCTCACTCATCAGCGTGTTCGTTATTATCGTTCCGTTCCGTGACGACGTCAGGCCGAACCGGACCGACTGACGGGGGTTTACTCGTACGGGCCGAGTTCGCACTCGGCTGCCGGACCGGCGTCACAAGCGTATCCCATGTCGTCTCTGGGCGTCTGCTGGACGATTTCCAGAAGGTCGTCACTCGACTCTCGCTCGCTGGCTGGCTTGCCCCGAACGACGAGCACGTCCCGGAACGCCTGGTGGTCACAGGCCCGCATGTTCTCCTCGCCGAGACCCGCCTGGTTGTAGGAGTAGTCTTCCATCTGCCGGATAACCTCCGGGGGATAGAACGTCCCGGCGCGTTCGACAGCGGCGGCGAACTGCAGTGTCTGGGTATACGCTAAGCGGGCGGCGTAGGACGGAACCTGATCGTACTCGTCTTGGAAGGCCTGGGTAAACGCCTGGGACACGTCGTCATCAAGCTTCCAGAGCCAATCAGCGGTTCCGTAGATACCGGCGATTGAGTCACTCGCGGCCTCTGCCATCAGTCGGTTGTACAGTGGGACGACGATCTCCATGTCCTCATCGAGTCCTGCTTCGATGGCCTGTGGCAGCGAGTTGGCACCGTCGAGACCGTAGTGGTTGAGCACGAGGACGTCGGCTTCGTCCCGGGGGACGTCGGAAAGATACGACGAGTAGTCCGACGTGTCGAGCGGCGTCGGGACGGATTCGATCTGGGACCAACCGGCGACATCGGTGAAGAACTGGTTCATGGACGCCTGTTGAGTCTGCCCCCAAGTGTAGTCGGCATAGAGCTGATAGAAGCTCAGGCCTTCGCCGAACTCGTCGCGCAAGATGGGCGCGAGTGCCTGTCCAGTCATGTAGGCGTTGAACATCTCTCGGAAGGAGTACCGGACACAGGCGGACCCCGTGGTGTCGTTGGAGTGAGTGAGACAACACATGTACATCACCTTCTCCGACTGGCACAGCTCTTGCTGGGCGATAGCCGTCGCCGACGATGACCCGCCGGTGACCATAATCGCGTTGTCCCGACTGATCATCCGGGAAGCAGACTGCCGAGCGGTGTCCGGGTCGGTGGCGGTGTCACCGTCGACCGAGGTCACCGTCTTCCCCAGTACCCCGTCTCCGGAGAGGTCACTCCACATGTCGACCCAACCGCCGCCATTGTTCAAGTGCGCCTGCGCTAGTTCGTACCCACGAAGTTCGTCGGCGCCCTCCTGTGAGTAGGCACCTGACTGGGGTACGTTGTAGCCAAAGACGACCTCGTCGCCTTCGACGGGAAAGTTCCCGATGGGTGGGTAGTCGCTACCACCATCTCCACCATCGCCCCCGCCGTCGCCCCCACCGTCACCGTCACCGCCTCCGTCGCCACCATCGCCACCGTCGCCCCCGCCAGTACACCCGG
>CAZKGF010000254.1:0-3425 GCA_964552115.1 uncultured Halobacteriales archaeon | reverse complement strand
TCGACCCGAGGTCGCTGATGTCCTGTCTGGTCGAGTAGTCCGGGTAGAGGACCTCCGCCGTGATGATTCCCATGAACGCGATGACGCCGGCGAGGACCAGGCTCGCTCCCGCGATCGACGTATCTTCGAGACCGGCCGGGCCCCTGCCTTCGATCTCGCTCATGTCTAGAGACACGACCTACCTCGACTTAATGGTTGATTGACACGGTGCGATCGGCTTCGACGCCGACAAGGGGAAGCGGGCAACTCCGGGAACGCGGGCGAACCGCGGCGTCCGCTATCCTTCCGTCCAGGCTGCGTTCGGCGCAGGTAGCCACCAGCCCACCCTTCCGGATGGCCGAACTCGGAGTGTCCCGTGATTCGCGGCGGCCCGGCCGACCGGCACGGTCCACGTCATGGACCGACCTGGACAGCGCCGCTCGCCGCGGGAAAACGCTTTAGCCGGCCCCGCGGGAGTAAGTGACATGGAGGACTTCGAGGAGCTCATCTCCTTTCTGACGCCCAGAGAGGAGAACGAGGCGATAAAGTCGTACCAGAACACGACCGCCATCGCGTGTCCGGCCTGCGAGGACCCCTTCGACGACCTGGTCGTCTGCAAGCAGGACCCGACGAGCCTCAATCTCTCGGAGCCGATGGACCTCTGCATCGGGACGACGCCGGGGGGCGCGCCGATGCTCTTCACGCATAAGCGGTAAGTACCACGAGAGCGGGATGGCTGGCCGGCTACGCTCACCTTCGTGAAGCGGCGTACAGTCGCAGTTCGAGACTGCTGAGGAGGATGTTGGGGCCTCGGGCTCACGGCGTCGACCGCGTCACTTTTCGCGATCCTCTCTGTCGGGCTTCTTCTCACGCCGGAGCGCTGGAGCGCAGCGGTATCTACGACCGCATAGTTACCGCTGGAAGTCCCACCAACAACGGAGGATGTTCGAGAAGTCGTGATGAATAGAGCGCGCGGATTCAGTAATCCGGTTCATCGATGAACTGGGAAACTCCGGACCTCCGCCACTCGAACGGACCTGTTCTCGACTACAACCAGTCGTCAGGGAGTTCGTCCGGATGCCCGTCTATTAGTTTTAGCAGCGGCTCGATCTCTTCAAAACTGGTGCCTTTGGTAACGGTGTGGGTATCTCGATCATAGTTGATGAACCCCTCGCTCTCCAGTTCGGGCAGATGGTAGTGTCGAAGGTCGAAAAGGATCTCCAGCAATTCATCTTCAAACTCCAGGTCATCGCCGTCGACAGGAGTGTCGTCCTGGGGATTGTGGTGTAATAACCCCATTAACACCTGACGCTGTGACTGGTGGGCTAAAGCACTCAGTTTTGTGGCGAGCGTGGTAGCCATAGTCTACCAATCTAGTATGGAGTCCATAACCGCATAAATGCCATCTATTTACATTATATTAACAACACGAGTGAAAATCCCCCTCGAAGGCCGCGGCCATTAGCGTTTTCCCTCGTTCCCACTCGAGAGGATTGGAATACCGATAGACCGCTTATCTGTGTAACTGACCTTGCCGAATATAGGCTCTGTATGCAGCAGGCTGTTCGTGGCCGAGACCGGATAGATCGCCGACCGAAGCGTTACCTCCTTTCCCTTTAGGTAATGCTCGGATGATCGTTCTTCGAGATACAGGTCTTTACCTCGACACGTCGAAACCGTCGTAATGGCAACTGAGGCGACGTTCACCGTCGAATCGGACGAGTTCCCCCTGGGAACCGTATTCAAACAGCTCCCGGGCGTGACCGTCGAGCTCGAACGCGTCGTCCAGAGCCCGAGGGTGGTGATTCCGTACTTCTGGGTTCGGGGCGTCCACATGGACGACCTCGAGGCTGCCTTCACCGAACATCCTGGCGTAAAGAGCCTCAGACTCGTCGATTCTGTCGAGGACGAGAATCTCATGCGGGTCGAGTGGGACCCGGAGTACGAAGGGATACTGAGCACCTTGGCCGAGACTCAAATCCCCCTAATCGAGGCCACCGGTACGAACGATGAATGGACGTTCGATATTCGGGGGGACGACCGGAGCGACGTCGCCGAGTTCCAACGCCTCTGTCGGGAGCGGGACATCCCGATCACCATGACGGCGCTCCACGCACTCACCCCCTTGGAGACGGGGACCGAAGCTGCGCTCACGGATGCCCAGCAAGAGGCGCTGATCCTGGCATACGACCGCGGCTACTTCAACTCGCCACGCGACGTGACGATGGAGGAACTGGGGCAGGAACTCGGCATTTCCCAACAAGCTGTAGCGTCCCGGATACGGCGGGGGATCCGCCGGATCCTCGGGAGCACGTTGTCGGCGCTTTCCGTGCGAGAGGAGTATAAAAGGTAGTTGTATATACAAAAGCAAGCCTGATTCTTTGTAGGCCCATTAGGTCCGGCTAACGATGTCACATCTCGTCAACGGAAGAGGGTCGACGGACACCGAGGAGGGATTTCGATGGGAATGTCCGTTCTGTGGGGAATCTAGACTCAAACCGTTGGAGGGAGAGTCGGGGAAGCAGAATGCGATAACGGCCCTTCGTTCGCACATCATGGCGACCGACGGCAGACGACATGGACCCAAGAATGCGTTTCCTGACGGGTTCGAACGAGCGGAACTGACCGACAACGTAGTCGTGGAGGGCGATGGGGGCAGACGGAACGTGAACCCATGACCTCCAGTATGTTGATGTGCCGAGGGTGCGGCCATTTCGCCCACGCGATTCCACGCGATGGGGGCCTTACTCCAACAGGAGAGGCGTGTCTGAAATGTGATGGCTTCGAGTTCAAAGATATCCACACGCGGACGGTAGTTCGGAGTGACGAATAGGTACCTCGGAGGACACGTGTCGTGTAACCAGTACGGCGGTTCTATCGACCCCAAGTACCGTAGTCACTGAGAATTTCCTCGTCTGTTGATGTCACCGAAGCCCGGCCGACGGTGTCCAGACCCGGAACCGATGGAACCGCCACCCTTGGGTTCAAGCGGCGAGCGCCACTACCTCGACCATGTCCCTCTTCGACCGCGTCGCCGACCTCCCCCTCGACGTCGACACCACCGAACTCGCCGTCAACGAGCGCGAGACGGCCGCCTTCACCCGGAAGACGACGACCGTGACGCTCCGCGGCGACGGCCGCGCGGGCCGCGGCGAGGACGTCACCTACGCTGCCGACGAGCACGACGCGCTCGCCGACGCCGGCCTCCCGCCCCTCGATGGCGGGTACACGCTCGCCTCGTTCTCCACCCGCCTCGACGACGTCGACCTCTTCCCCGCCGGTGCGCCCGAGCGCGACGACTTCGAGCACTACCGGCGCTGGGCGTTCGAGAGCGCCGCGCTGGACCTCGTGCTCAGGCAGGCCGACACCGACCTCGGCACGGTCGTCGGCGGCGAGTACGACCCGGTCCGCTTCGTCGTCAGCCCGGGGCTCGGCGACCCGCCGTC
>CAZKGF010000253.1:0-3458 GCA_964552115.1 uncultured Halobacteriales archaeon | reverse complement strand
TTTAGTCACCCGCGGCGAAGGTGCGGGCAGCAATGGGGCAGGTCAATCTGGGCGCCTTTGACGACGACGAGGAGCAGCGCCCACGGGCCGCGGAAGCGGCCGCTGTAGCCGGGACCGGCGACGGCACCGCCGAGTACGTGAACCCGACGGACCGGCGCTTTGACCCCGTCGACGCATCGGTGGAGTTCGCGGTGACGCAGGTCAACTATACGGTCGCCGGCCGGGGCGAGGACGAACGGCCGATCATCCATGTCTTCGGCCGGACGACGGACAACGACCCCGTCCACGCCCGCGTCCACGGCTTCCGCCCGTACTTCTATGCGCCGACCGACAGTGTGTCGCCGGATGAACTCCGCTCATACGATGGCATCACGGACTGGGAAGAGACAAACGGTGCTGACGAGCCGTACGAATCGATCCGTGGCGAACGTTTGTGGAAAATCTTCGGCCGCACCCCCCGAGATGTCGGTCAGGTCCGCGACGAATTCGATCACTATGAGGCCGATATCCTCTTCCCCAACCGGTTTTTGGTCGACAAAGACATCACGAGCGGCATTCGGCTCCCACACCGCGTGGACTCAGACGGATCCCTCGACGTCCATCATGAAGAAGTCGAGCCGGCACCCGTGCAAGCCGACCCCCGCGTATCCATATTCGATATCGAGGTAGACGACCGGTCGGGCTTTCCAGAAGATGGGGAGGAACCCATCATCTGTGTCGCGTCTCTCGACTCGTATCGCGACGAGTACGTGCTCTGGCTGTTTGACCCCCCTGCGGGAATCGATCCCCCGTCGGCCATCGATCGATACGAACCGATTCGAAACGGCGATGAACCGCTCGATGTCGACATTCGCATATTCGACACTGAGGAACGGATGCTCGGCTCCTTTCTCGACTACGTCGACGCCACAGATCCCGATATTATCAGCGGCTGGAATTTCGACGATTTCGACGCACCGTACCTGCTTGACCGGCTCGAGGTGCTCGATCCGAATACTGATGAGAATCTTGACCCTGACAGACTCTCTCGCGTCGACGAAGTGTGGCGGAACAACTGGCAGGGCCCGAACATCAAGGGTCGAGTGGTCTTCGACTTGTTATATGCCTATCAGCGCACACAATTTACCGAGCTGGAATCCTACCGACTTGACGCCATTGGCGAGCGCGAACTCGGTGTTGGGAAGGAGCGATATACCGGCGATATTGGTGATCTCTGGGAAGATGACCCCGAGACGTTGCTCGAGTACAACTTACGGGATGTCGAACTCTGTGTGGAACTCGACCGCGAACAAGACATCGTGGCGTTCTGGGACGAGGTCCGGACATTCGTCGGGTGTAAGCTCGAAGACGCGACGACGCCGGGTGACGCCGTGGATATGTATGTCCTCCACAAGCTCCATGACGAGTTCGTGCTGCCCTCGAAGGGCAGCCAGGAGGGCGAGGACTACGAGGGCGGCGCGGTCTTCGATCCGATCACGGGCGTGCGAGAGAACGTGAGCGTGCTAGATCTAAAGTGTTTCAGCGGGGATACGGATGTTGCGACGCCGGCTGGGCTGACGAACATCCGCGATCTCGAAGTCGGCGATCCGGTGTACACACTGAACCCAGAGACCTTCGAATGCGAAATCAAACCACTAGTTGACACACAGTCTTACGACAACAGATACGGGGAACTTCACCACGTGCGAGGGAATTCGCACGACTTCAAAGTAACCGAAAACCATCGATTTCTGCTGTCGAAAGCACGCGGTTGGGACAGCCTTGATCCGTCGGAGTACGAGTTCGCCGCGTACCGGGACATTCCCGAGGCTGAGCGGTTTGCGTTCCCGAACCATGAACCAATGCCGGGCGCGGTCTGCGAGCAGTTTCGGATGGACGAGGAGATCGATGACGGCCACGTTGCTGTCTACGCAGACGACGGGCTACCGGCCCTCAGTGCAGCGATCCCCGCCGGCGGAGAACCCACACTCGCCCGTGCGAACGGCCCATCGCGACCGTCGACAACCGAGAGACAACCCGGAAAACACCTCGTTCCGATCGAGGTGTATCGCGAACATCGCGAGGAGATTGACGCTGAAGCCGACGATGTGTACCTCAAATATGGCCGCGGTCACGCCGAGATGCCGGTTGCGTTTTCGATTGATGACTGGCTCGAATTGATCGGCTGGTTCGTCACGACGGGAAGTCTCATCCACGAGACGCCAGGGATCGTCCTCCACCAGCAGGAAGAGACCAAACGTGATGCAATCCGGCAGCTGCTGGAGCGAATGGAGCTCAACTACAGCGTTGACGACACCGGATTCACCCTCCCCAACACGGTCCTCCACGAGTGGTTCAGCGAAAATTGCGGTCACGGATCCGCGGCGAATCGACTTCCGGAGTGGATATTCGAACTCGACGCCCAACATCTCCACCCGCTCTTAGACACGCTCGTCGACAACGATGGTGAGCGGACAGGTCGCAGTCTCCGGAAGGTCAGGACGAAAAGTGACCGCGTGAAGGACGACATCGTACGGCTGGCGGTTCGATGCGGTGAGAAACCCACCGTCACTGAGCACACGGACGGGACGTGGTCAGTCTCAATGGGGTCGAGGGGATCGATGAAAAAGGCCACCGCGACCGTCGAGAGCCACGATGGACAGGTGCACTGCGTCACCGCACAAGACAATCACGTAGTGCTTGCGGGACGCAACGGCCACCTCCAATGGGTAGGCCAATCGCTCTATCCGATGTGTATGGTCACCACTAATGCGAGCCCGGAGACGAAAGTCGATCCGGAGACGTATCAAGGGGAAACCTACCAAACCCCCAATGGGACCCATTTTCGGAAGGAACCCGATGGGGCAATTCGGGGGATGGTGGACGAACTCTTGGAAGAGCGTGAGGAGAAGAAATCCCAGCGCGACGAATACGATCCTGGCAGTCAAGCCTACGAGCGCCTTGACCACCAGCAGCAGGCGGTGAAGGTAATCATGAACTGCTTCACGCCTGATACCGAAGTTCTCACCCCGTCAGGCGTGCGAAATATCCGCGAATTGAACGTCGGCGACGACGTCTATTCGCTCGATCCGGACTCGGTGACGGTCGAAATTCAGCCAGTCGTGGCGACACACGAGTATCCTGATTACCGAGGTAATATCGTCGACATCGAAACACCCGAGATCGATTTTCGGGTCACGCCAAACCACCGGATGCTCGTTCGAAAAAACGAAACGAACGGGATCACCGAAGACGAGTATCGATTCGTCGAAGCGGGAGAGCTGGACAACGCGACGGAATACGAACTTCCACACGATTGGGACGGCCCAAACGGTGAGGAGATTGAATCGGTCGATCTGACACGGCTATATGACGGCGATTACGAAGTGTGGGTCCGGCCTGAGGTCCCCGACTCCACGTTCGCAGCCGAAATCGGCTACCAGCCAGACACAGCGCTCAACACCGATTTCGGAAAAGAA
>CAZKGF010000252.1:0-3460 GCA_964552115.1 uncultured Halobacteriales archaeon | reverse complement strand
CGGGCTACGCTACGCCCGAAAGCGACGACACAGACTCCGTTCCTCGCCCACGTCGGGGAACGGAGACGCACCAGTAGACGTGCGTGTGAATGGTGGGACGTTGAACGGGGAGAGTCACCAGCCTATTGCCGGTGACTGATTGCCGGGAGTCCACATCAAAGCCCCACCCTCAGGGAGCGAGCGGGGTATCCCGCGAGCGAGCAGGGTGGGGTAGTTTACAGCACAGTCCTGTAGGCCTCGAGTACTTCTTCGACGTCTGCCTTCGTATGTGCCGCGCTGAGAAACTGAGATTCGAACTGGTTGGGGGTGAGGAAGATGCCCTCGTCTTTCATCGCCGGCCAGAATAACCGCTCCCACCGCTCGGTCTCTGCTCGGTCGACATCTGCCCCAGTCTGGGGACACGTACCATACCGGGGGCAGTCGGGATCCTGGCGACAGCCGGCTTGACAGGCCGACCCTCGATCAGTATCTCCCTGTCTGGTGAAGATCACCTTGAACATGCTGTCGGTCCCTACGACGGTATACTCGGGCGCTCGGTCGGCGACGATGTCCTGGAGGCCTGAGCGCAGGTGGGAGCCGAGATCGTTCAGGTGCGTCCAGACGTCCTCTTCGGCAGCATACCGGAGCGTTTCCAACCCGGCAGCCATCGTGACCGGATGGCCTGAGAAGGTCCCTGCCTGGAAAACGTCTCCAGCGGGCGTGAACGACTCCACGATCTCGGCTCGACCACCGACGGCACCCACGGGATAGCCGCCACCGATTACCTTCCCGAAGGTGGTCAGGTCCGGTTCGATACCGAATTTTCCCTGTGCACACTGGAGTCCGCCTACCCGAAAGCCAGTGATCACCTCGTCGAAAATCAACAGGGCGCCATGATCTGCCGTGAGCTCTCGCAGCGTCTGGTGATAGTCCGGGACCGGATGGACGATCCCATGATTGCCCAGGATAGGCTCGGTGAGGACGGCGGCGATCTCTCCACCACGTTCGTCGAAGACGTCCTTGATGGCTTCGTGGTCGTTGAACGGGACGGTTATCGTGTGTTCTGCGAAACTGTCGGGGATCCCTGCGCTGGCGGGTACTGACCGACCGTCTGCGGATTCCACCAACGTCGATTCCTGGGCCCCGTGATAGCTTCCTTGCATGACGACGATCGCATCCCGATCCGTGTAACCCCGCGCAAGCCGCACGGCAGAGACGGTCGCCTCGGTGCCGCTATTGACGAACCGAAGCATCTCAACACCGGGGACGTGTCGAGCGATGAACTCGGCAAGTTCGACCTCAACGGCGGTGGGAGCACCGTACATCGGTCCTTCGCTGGCCCGTTGTTGGACGGCAGCCCGTACCGGCTCGGGTGGGGTGTGTCCGAGCAAGAGCGGTCCGTAGCCCATGACAAAATCGAGATACCGATTCCCGTCGGCATCCACCACGTGTCCGCCGTCGCCGTGATCTACGAAGAACGGATACGGTCGGACTGCACGGACAGAAGAGTTCACGCCGCCTGGAAGCACGGACAAGGCTCGATCGTAGAGTGAGCGCGACTCGTCGTGGTTCATACCGCTGGTTGGCCCGCCGGTGGAATGAAGGTACTGTTGTTTCCCATGGCCTCGGGCCGACCACATGGTTTTTGCGCGCTGCCGGGCAATCACAGAGCCGATGGAGCCACGCCACGCCCGGTACCCCTTCATGGATTCGGCCCGTGAGGCTGTGGACCGGGCTGGCGTCGACTTAGCAACCATCGTTGCCGAGGATGGGGCGGTGGTCGACCGGGCATTGGACCGGGTCGAAATGGCCCTCCTCGAGGGGACAGTTGGGGATCCCCATCCGCGCCCCCGAGTCGAGTTGCTCTCCTATCCAATCGCGCGCGTGCTGGTTTCGGCCGTAGACGAACACATCCTCGTCCGGCGCTACGCGGGGGCCGAAGCGGCGACAGCGCACGAGCGGTTTTCCGAGGAGGTAGCCGAGACGGGCACACTGCGATCAACGCCGAATCAGGGTCTTACCCTGGCGGACCTTCTGCAGGAGTTTGACTTGGCCGACGAGGTCTGGTCGGAAGGTGAAGAGACGGGAACGCCGACCTATCGGATGTCGGTCGGTGCATATCTCCGCTTAGCGGCCGAGGAATGGGGTGACGAGTGGCGACTCGTCAACCGGGACCTGGCCGCCGGCGTGGTTCCCCTGGACCGGGACGAACTCTTGGTCTTACTTCGGCGAGCTATCCGGCAGCGAGTCGCAGCGAATCTCCCCTTTGAGGTCCCCGCAGAGATCGCAACCGAACTGACCGCGGAGGTTGCAAGACTCGAAGACCGATTGGCAGACCTGGACCTCACCCGGGATATCGATACGGTTGTGCCGGATCTGTTTCCGCCCTGTATGCAACACCTTCTCGATCAGATCCAACGAGGCGACCATCTCGAACACCATTCGCGATTCGCCATCGCCGCGTTTCTCGTCACGATCGGGATGACGACCGACGAGATCGTCGAACTGTTCGAAATCAATCCAGGGTTCGGTGAGGAAATGACGCGATATCAGGTCGATCATATTCGGGGAGAGACCAGCCCGACGGCGTATACACCGCCGTCGTGTGCGACGATGCAGTCCTACGGCGACTGTGTCAACAAAGACGACATCTGTGAAGACGTCATCAATGAGTCTCATCCCTTGAACTACTATGAGCACCGTCTCGACGCCGCGGACGAAGACGAAGTGGTGGATTGGCGAGAGGAGGCCGACGCCGCTCAGGAATCGAATTCTTGACGCTCGAGCCAGGCCCCTGCGAGTGCCATGAGTATCACGAAGGCGATCATCGCCGCCACGAGCGCAAGCCCCCCGGTCGGTCCAATTCCTGACTGCCCGTTGTCCCCGTACAGTGAACTGATCGCCATTACCCCGACGACGAAAAGTAGGATCGAACCCACGGAGAAGACGATTTGGTAGATGAGTTCCCGATCAACGTCCATCACCGCCCGGGTTTGCTTCCCCCGTGGAAAAGCGTATCGAACACGGTGCCACTGTCGGACTTATCGGAAATGAGACGCTAAGACCCCTTCCTCAGCGAGCGCCGAAGGCGCGAACAGGGAGGGGATACAACTCCGCACAGTCCTCATACGTGTTCGATGGCAGCACTACAGGCCCACGTTCACCCAAACTTTATAACACAATGTGTGTGTGATTTGTAGTGTGTCAAAGAGCAAGAACATCTCGCTCCGCGACGACCAAGAGGAGTGGATTCTGGATACCCCCCTGAACCTCTCCCGATTCGTCCAAGATAAACCGGATGACCTAGTAGAAGACCGTTCGTAGATGCGATACAACTACCGATACAGGCTCGACCCGTCGGACGCGATCTGTGAGACGTTGGATCGACACCGCGACCTGTACCGACAAGTCTACAACCACTTCCTCCACCGACTCAACCGCGTCGACGGGCCGACGAAATTCGGCGAGATCATCGAACTCC
>CAZKGF010000251.1:0-3471 GCA_964552115.1 uncultured Halobacteriales archaeon | reverse complement strand
GGAAACGCTGCCGCTCCCAGACACCCCCACCTGGTCTGCCTGCAGGCGTGCCACACCGATCAGGAGTGTGTCGCCGGAGTGTGATCGGGAAATGGGCGGCGTTCGTCTGAACCACGAACTCTGTCCGCTCTCACGGACGATTGCACCACCGAGTAACGTAACACGGTGGTCGCCGGCTGTGAAGACGAGTCCACCCGTCTCGTTCTCGACGATTTGGGTCCCGTTACGTTGGATGGCTACGTCCCGGTCGACGGTTTCCAGATGGCCTGCCGTAAACGTCACCTGTCCGCTCCGAGGTCCCGTTGTTCGCTGGGGTTTGATGGTCTCAGCCAGTCCATCACTAACCCGTTGAGCGTCGATCCCAGCGGCCTGTGCACCAACGAGTTCGCCGATGCCCACAGTGAGTGTGCCCATAGCTACGACGGTAATTCCGAGTAACAGCGCGACGCCAACCACATGAGATTGCCCGCGGATCACGCCATTCCCATCCCTGCGAATACGATGTAGGTCACGAGTACGAGCAGGCCGGAGTGGAGTAAGGCCTCGTACCGACCTCTGCTGGCAACTCCGGCGAACCATCCCGACGCCACGACGGTAGCTTGGGTCACGAGGTAGAAGCGAAAGCCGTCTTCGACCGGGTCGATAGCGTCTGGGGCGAGCGTCATGCCGGCACCGGCGTCACTGACGGCAGAGAGTTGTGCGAACCCGTCCAGCACTGTTGCGTTGACGGCTACCACGATACCAACCACAAGTAACGCCGTCGTCCAGCCGACTGCGACGTACACCAGGAGTCGTGCCCGAAGGGCCTTGCGCTCGTGGTAGAGGCGTCCGATCTCGGTTTCGAGCGTTTCGAAGACATCTTCGGTGCTGCTACCTGCTTCGAGCGCGCCGACGACGAGGCCAACTGTCTGTGCCGTCAAGGGGGTCCCCACACGGTCAACGAATCGGTCGAGAGCAGCAGCCTGGACGTCAGAGTGGCCGGCTCCCTGTGTGGTCAACCCGAGATTAAACGCCAACGCATCGACGTCGGATTGGAGCGCTCCCAGGTCGACATCTCTGGCGACCCGTTGGACGGCGTCGGGAAACGGACGGCCCAAACTGACGTGGCCCGAGACGGCGTGGACGAAATCCCGGATCTCACGATCTTTGGCATCATCGAGTGCTGCCCGGCGAACGGCGACAGCGCCGACAGGGATTCCGAACACGGCGTACCCGAGCAATATCGCGTTAACCGGATGATGGCCGAGGAGAGCCAAGACGACCGTTACAAACGCGGCACCCGGGCCGGCCACGAGCAGCGCTGCGGGTGGATTGCGGTGCGCGGTTCGCATCGTTCGGACGAAACCGCTCGGTCGATCGTGTGTGGGTGTCGCCTTGTCATCCGGTCGAAGTCGCGCCACGGTCCACGCGGCACCAGCCCCGATTAACAGCACGAACAACGCACTCAGATAAACGAGGAGGGCTTTCACAGTCGTGGGGCCAACGGGCGTGGCAATCGGCTCTGACAGTCCAGGGGCCATGACGCTGGCCAACGTCAGGATCAGGACGATGAGGGCGGGGAAGACGAGCAACACGACGAACAACTCCGCGACGAGTTCGAGCGAACCACTCGCCCGTTGGTGGCGACGAGATTGGCGATGGGATAGGAGTCGGCCTTCCATCTTGAGGTACCCTTCGAGCGAGTCGTTGCCTTGAGCCGCGTGTTCTCTGAACTTCAGGAGGAACGGTGAGAGCAGGTCCCGCGACGGGGTCTCTCGGGCGACCATGGAGAGCCCCCGATCCAGGCTACCGGTCAGGGTTGCCTTGTTCAGTGCTCGTTGGAAGGACTCGCCCGTCGCGCCGTAGGCGTCTTGACTAGCGACACGGGCAAGCATCGATCGTTGATCGTTCGTTCCGGAGGCGAGGACACGGAGATACCGCACGGCACCCGGTAACGTTCGTTCGATTGCTTCACGGCGGGCAGTTGCCGCCCGGCGCAAATACTGGCCCCCCAGTCTGATCACGAGCCACCGGACGCAGAATCCGGTCCCGAGGGCGGTCCCAAGTCCCACCCAGATCAGTGGTGGGGACGGCAGGTCGATTCGGTTCAGTGCGGGAATCCCAGCCAGGAGAAATTCCACGACTGCGTCGATCCATGTCGCTGGCAGGAGCACACTGGTACACACGACGATCCCCGCGGAAAGGAGGCCACACACCCACGCGTAACCGTATAAGCGGACCAGAAAGACGTCGAAACTCGTAGAGATACCTGCCCCTCGGAAGACCTCACGGTCTCGCTCGTGACGTGGCTGATCGGCGTGCCGGGAGAACAACGCGTAGAGTCCCCGATCAACTGACCCGAGGGCGCGGCGGGGGTCGGTCTCACTCGGCTCAGTGGCCGTCGCCATCTGCGTCCTCCACCTCCCGAGAGCCCCGCTGGAGGCGCTCGACTGTCGCAGCTTCGTTCGTGCGGAGATCCGCGAGCAGGTCAAAGAACCGCTCGAAGTCGTCGACACCTTCGGCCACAAGGTACTGGACGTATCGGTGTTTGCACTCGAATTCTCCGATGACGTCCGAGGTCGATCTGTCGGTCAATCTCGCAATTCTGGCGAACGTCCGAATGCCTGGGTCGCCGTCGGTGTCGGGCTGGGAGGCAAACTCGAATCCACCGGCCTCGGTTCGCCATGCAACGGCGTTCCAATAGATGGTCGTATCTCGTTTTTCGATCGTCCCGCTGTGGTCGTCGTCCGGGAGTTGGCAGTATTCGTGTTCGCCAAGAAGTTCGACGACCTCCCCAACGTATCGCTCCCCGTCGACTTCGTGAGGAAATACGACTAGGTCCAATTCTCGTAGCAGGTAGGCCGGAAGTCCTTGTTCGACGACTCGATTGACGAGGGTTTCCACGTCTGCAGCGTGGGTGGTCCCGATCACGCCGTGGCCGGTGTTCAAGGTTTCTGCGAAGGTCTTGAAGCTGGCCGGTGTGTTGATCTCCGCGATTACTTCGACGTCCGGGTTCAGGTAATTGCATTGGGCCATCAGATCGGCCATGCTCACTCGTTTGAACTCGGCTTCGTGCTCCCGCGTACTCAGTGAAACGGCAGTCTCGTGTGGGAGCCGGACCTCGCGGGAGCCCTCGTCGATGCTGATCGGGCGATCTTCGAAGGGGATAAACGGCATATGGGCGTTCATGAGTGTGGTTTTTCCCACCCCTGTTGGACCGGAGAAGAGAACCACGCCGTGGTGTTCGTAGCACAGCCACAGCAGCGCCACCAGCTCAGTCGGGAGGCAGTTTCGCCGAACGAGATCGACTGGTGTCATTACGTCGGGAGACTGTTTGCGTATCGAGATGTGCGGGCCACCATCACTGACTGTTGGCAGGGCAACGGCACAGCGGATGGTTTCATCCCGTCCCGCCGGCGTGAGGTTGACTTTGGCACTTGGGTTGCTCGCGTTGAGTTCAGTCCCGTCTCTCGCAGCCAGCTGTGAGACGAC
>CAZKGF010000250.1:0-3485 GCA_964552115.1 uncultured Halobacteriales archaeon | reverse complement strand
CGACCATCGCCTCTGGGGTGGTCTTCAACGTCTCCTCAACGAGTTCCGTCGGAAGAACTACATCGGCAGAAACCGTCCGCCCACGTCCCTCGATGGCGTTGATCGCCGCCGGTTTCTTGTCCGCACAGAGGTTGCCAGACAGGGCCACTAGCTCGGCTGGCGTCTCGCTTTCGACGACTTCTGCGGCCGCACGCGTCGCGATAGTCGCCATGTTCATCCCCATCGCATCTTTCGTATCGTAGACGAATCTGAGAAAGACACTGTCGCCAACTACGTACGGGTCGATCGCGAGTAATTCACCGTGATTCGTCGTCTCTTCTGCGGCCGCTCGTAGCGTTGATTCGTTGTCACGGACCCATTCGACGACCGTCTCGGCCTCCGCGATCCCGGTCACTCGAAACACCGGTGCCCGAGTCATCCCCGTCGCAATGACCCGTGCTGTCGCGCCACCAGCAGCCGCGATCGCTGATAAGCCGCGGTTTACGCTGGCGACGAGTGCTCCCTCTGTGGTGGCCAGCGGCAGGTAATACTCGCCAGTTGCGGCACCACCGTCGACGTGGAGCGGGCCGGCAACTCCCAACGGAATTTGTGTCGCGCCGACAAAATTCTCGATATTCGCCTCGACGTCCGTGGGTTCGAACGCGTACGAACCGGTGGCGGACAGGTCCACCCCGGTTTCAGTTGCAAGGACCTGGCGACGGACGGCCCCAGCAGTCTCCGAATCGGTGTGGGCCTCGAGATCGTGTAACCGGAGATCCCCGTCCTGGATGCGCTCGACCAGGCGTTGAACGTCAGTCATGCCCCGAGCCAGACCCCGGGTCACCCTAACAGTTGTCCTCGGGCGGCGGTGCCTCGACTATCGGTAAGTCTCTCCGTTACCCGTGACGGAGGGACCAAGTCGGACCCGGACACAACCTCAAGATCGGGCAATACGAGCCATAGTGACCAGGGACTGGTGGCCGAGGCCGAACAACAACCAGCAATACGATCCGGTTCGGGCGAAGTGGGGCGGTATTGGCCGTGTTGGAGTGGGTCAAGTAGCCCGAGAGTGTTGGGCAGGTACGCGCGAGCAGTGACGGCGACGGCCGTCACGGTGGCCGCTCGGTGACAAGTTATGAATACGGTTGAGGAACACAAACTCGAGAAACACCCTCTCGATGTCGTCGAAGACGTCTACGAATACGCCGAGGAGGGGCTCTCGTTCGAGGAGATAGAGCAGCGTGCCGGTGATGGAGAGTGGGAGCGATTGAAGTGGGCTGGCATGTACGCCCACGGCACCCACGACGGGTATTTCATGGTGCGAACCAAGGTACCCGGGGGCTACCTCACGCCGGCTCAGGCACGCGTCATCGGCGAGGTGGCAACGGATTACGCCACCGCCCCCGAGGAGTACGGTGGGACGGAGCAAAACCCAATCTGGGGCGACGCATTCCTGGACATCACCACACGGCAGGATATCCAACAACACTGGATCGAGGTCGAAGACGTTCCCGAACTCTGGTCGCGGTACGACGAAGTCGGGTTGACGACGGTCCAGGGTTGTGGTGACGGCGCCAGGAACGTGTTGGGGTGTCCCGCGGCCGGTCTCACCGATCACGAAGCCTTCAACGCCCAACCGGTCGTCGACGCGGTCTCCGATTACTTTACCGGGAATCGGGAGTACGCAAACCTCCCTCGCAAGTTCAAGATGACCATCACGGGCTGTCGCCACGACTGCGCACAGTCCCAGATCAACGATGTCGGCATGACCCCGGCGAAAGCAGAACTCGACGGTGAGTGGCAATACGGGTTTCACGTCAGGGTCGGCGGCGGCCTCTCGGACGGTCCACGGATGGCCTCTCCCCTCGACGTGTTTGTCCCGCCGGGAGACGCCGTTGAATTCTGTCGCGCGGTTGCCCAGACGTTCAAAGAACTGGGTGACCGTAACAACAGGGGCGTCTGTCGCATGCGGTATCTGGTCCAACAAATGGGGGTCGAAGCCTTCGAAGACGCAGTTCGCGATCGGTGCAGCGTCGACCTCCCATCGCGGGGTGTCGACCTGACCGAGGGGTATACTGGTGACCACGTCGGCGTCCACGAACAGAAAAACGAGGACCTCCGGTATGTCGGCTTCAACGTGATCGCCGGTCGGATGGGTGGCGACGAGTTTGCCGCCGCCGCAGCAGCGGCCGAACGATACGGGACCGAGGAGACATCCATCCGGCTCGCAACGGATCAGAACTTCATCATCACACACATCCCCGCCGAAAACGTCGGCGACCTCCTCAACGAGCCAGTGGCCCGCAAATATCGACCGGATCCCGGGCCATTCTCCCGCGGTGCCGTAGGCTGTACCGGATCGGAATTTTGTAACTACGGAATCATCGAGACCAAAAACCGTGTCCGGCGCTGGGCGAAAGCCCTCGATAAACGGATCGACACGCCGGACGATCTCGAGGTCGTCAGGATGCACATGTCCGGGTGCTCGGCCTCCTGTGCACAGCCACAGATCGCCGATATCGGCTTCCGGGGTGAGACCGTCGCTATCGAGGACCCCGAGGGAACGACGAACGAAGAGGGTGACAACATCGTCGAGGGAATGGACTTCGGGCTCGGTGGCAGCCTCGGCACCGACAACGAGTTTATCGATTGGGTCGAACACGCCGTCCCTGCCGACGCAGTCATCCCAGCCATCGAGGAACTCTTCGAGGCGTACGTTGACGAACGCGACGAAGGCGAGCGGTTTTATACCTGGTGTCGACGCGCCGGTACCGACAGACTCAGATCGGTGATGCAACGAGCCGACGCCAACGTCACGGGCGGGGTGGCCCATGGCGACTGACAACCCGGACGAGTTGGTCGAAGACGCCCCGAGCTGCAACCGGGCTGATCCGGGTGTGGGAGAGGTCCCTGTCGATCAGACCACAAACGCCCAGCCAGGCATCCCGGCTGTGAGCGAGGGGTCGGGCCGGGCCGTCGCAGACGGGGCCGGTGGCGGCGCGGTCGGCGACCGGCCGACCAACGTCGATGGCGACGGAGAACTGACTGATCTGACGTTCACTGAACCGGCCGCGGATGCCAGTCAAGTGCTTCCCGGAGAACGACGGGAGTCCGAACCTGATCAGCCGGATGAGCGCGTCAATCTCCCCGGGACGGTCGATCTGGACACCCCCGGATACAGTATTCGGAGCGAGATGAACGACATCGACGAGCCCGACGACAAAACGTGGTTCATGGAGTTGGACGAGGCGGTTATCGACGACGGACGATGTATTCAGTGTGGAACCTGTGTGGCAGCGTGTCCGTCCGATTCGATCGGGATCGGGGACGATGGCTTGCCGGAGCTGGTCAAGATGTGCACCGGCTGCTCGTTGTGTTGGGACTTCTGTCCCCGGGGCGGCTTGCGCTACGAGCGCCAGTGGAAGATCACCGGCGGCGAAGACAACGTCTCTGGGGCGGGTGACCCGATTACCGAGTTCTCTGCTCGGGTCACGGACTACTGGCGA
>CAZKGF010000249.1:0-3514 GCA_964552115.1 uncultured Halobacteriales archaeon | reverse complement strand
TCTCACGATGCTGGCCTCGATGGCCAAGGAATTCGCCTCTCGTGTCGCCGTCGACATCGCAGACGAGGCGGTCCAGATCCACGGCGGTGCAGGCTACGTCAACGACTTCCCGGTCGAACGGTTCTACCGCGACGCCAAGATCACGCAGATTTACGAGGGGACCACGGAAATCCAGAAAAATATCATCGCTCGGGAACTCCTCGGCAAGGGCTTTTTCTAGCCGATCCCATTCAAAAACACCCAGGGTATCAAGGCCGGCCTTTCACACCACTGGAAATAGAACGAATCGAATGCCGGGAACCGCGTCTTCAGGGTAGCGGACACGGTCCCGGGGTCTCACGGACGACGTCCGACTCATCGGACGAACGTCCAGCAGCATGTCCCACACTCCGGGGGCTACGGACACCGTGCCGCCCGGTATGTTGCCCCCGGTTTCCAACGTCCCAATCAGCGTCGCCTGCCTAGTCCATCGCCCGCCAGAGGTACAGGCTCGCGTAACTTCGCACCGGTTGCCACGCTTCGGCCCGCTCGACCATCGCCGCACGGTCTGTGAGATCGTACAATTCCGTCATGGCACGCCGGATGCCTAAGTCCTCGACCGGAAAGACATCCTCCCGACCCAAACAAAACAGGAGATACATCTTCGCTGTCCACACACCGACGCCCCGAACCTCGGTCAGTTCGTCGATTACGGCGTCATCGGACAGTCCATCGAGCGTGTCGGGATGAATACGCCCGGCGTCGTATGCCGTGGCGACGTTTCGAATATAGTCGATCTTCTGTGCTGACAAGCCGGCTGCACGCAGCGACTCCGTCGGCGTGTTTTGGATGCCAGCTGGAGTCACCTCGGTTGTCTCGAAGACGCGTTCACGGATGGCAGCTGCCGATTCAGTAGAGAGTTGTTGATTGATGATCGAGACGACGAGTCGCTCGAATGGGTCGTCGGCTGGCTCAACAGAGAGGGAGCCGTGGGTCGCGATGAGGTCGGCTAAGACGGGATCGCGTTGCAAGGGTTCGAGCCGACCAGCCATGTCTTCTCCTAGCCACGCCCGCGAAGGCAAGTGTGTCGATATTCATTCCTGCCCCGGCTTGCGATCACGGTTCGATCCGGGTAGAAACTACTATTTGCCCAGACTTCGGAGCCCGAATCATGAGTGAGTCGTACCACCGTGGCACGGTCGAGGACTTCGGCCGGTGGCGGGAGTTCACGGCCGGCATGTGGGCGTGGATTCTCCACAAGTTCACCGGGTGGGTTCTCGTGGGCTATCTATTCGCCCATATTGCGGTGCTCAGCACAGCCACGGGAGTCAACCCCAGTAGTAACGCGGTTTCCACGGGGGCCGATCTGTACACAACCACCCTATCAGGGTTGGAATCGCTATTGATCGTCAGATTCCTCGAGGTTGGGTTACTGGCCGTCGCAGTCTTCCACATCCTCAATGGGATACGCCTCCTCCTCGTCGATCTGGGGATGGGCCTCGAAGTCCAAGACCGGAGCTTCTACATTTCGTTGATTCTGACCGGTGCAATCGTGGTCGCCAGCATCCCGACGTTCCTGGGAGGGGCTGTCTAATGGCCGAACACTACTCCTCCTTTCGCCGCGGTGGCCGACGGTGGTTACTGCAGCGACTGACGGCAGTCTTTCTGATCGGCGTCCTCGCGTTTCACTTTGTCCTGCTGCACTTCGTGACTCACGCACCGGAGATCACGTTCCTCGGAACCCGAGCCCGGATGAGTCAGTTCAGTTACTTCGCGACCATGTGGCTGTTCCTGGTCGCGGCAACCTTCCACGGAGTCAACGGCATCTTCAATGCGTTCGTCAATATGGGCCTCTCTGGCACCAGACGACGCATTGTCGGGATCGTTCTCGCCGTTGCCGGACTGGGACTGATCCTCCAGGGAACACGCGTCGCCCTCGCAATGACCAACCTCGTCTAATTCATGAGCACACATCTCGACCAAGAGACCGACGACGAATCAGCTGTAGAAACACACCCGAGCCCCGGCGACCAACGGCGGGAGAAACGCAGGGCCGACCGACTCCGCCGCGAGGCCGAAGCCGCCGTCGAGGAGGCCGATGAAACGGTTGTGCTGAAGGTGTTCCGATACGATCCCGAGGTCGCTGACAAGCAGGCTCCCCGGTTTGACGACTTTCACCTGCCGTACCATCAGGGGATGACGGTATTGGACGCGCTCATCTACGCCCGGGATCACTACGACTCGTCGCTGACCTTCCGCCACTCGTGTCAACAGGCAGTCTGTGGGTCCGACGCGTTGTTCATCAACGGCCGCCAACGCCTGGCCTGCAAAACCCAGATATCCGCTCTCGATGGGCCTGTCAGAGTCGAACCCCTTCCCCATCAGGACATCGTGAAGGACCTCGTGGTGGACATGGAACACTTCTACGAACAGATGGACGCCGTCGAACCCTATTTCGACCCGGATGAATTGCCAGACGGCGACCTCGAAGAACAACGGCAAAGTCCTGAAAACCGGGAGAAAGTCAAACTGTCCACCCGGTGCATCTGGTGTGGCGCCTGTATGTCCTCGTGTAATATCGCGGCCGGCGACAACCAGTATCTGGGCCCGGCCGCGATCAACAAGGCCTATCGGTTCGCGATGGACGAACGCGAAGGGGACGAACGCAAAACCGAACGGCTGGAAACCGTCGAACAGGAACACGGCGTCTGGCGGTGTCAGACTCAGTTCTCCTGTACCGAGGTCTGTCCGAAAGACATCCCGCTAACCGAACACATTCAAGAACTCAAACGTGAAGCCGTGAAGGCAAACCTCAAATTTTGGTAAATATGCACGAACACGACGTCATCGTCGTCGGAGCCGGCGGCGCCGGCCTCCGAGCGGCCATCGAAGCACACGAAGCAGGGGCGGATGTCGCCCTCGTTACCAAGTTGCATCCGGTCCGGAGTCACACAGGAGCCGCAGAGGGCGGGATTAACGCGGCGTTACACGAGGAAGATTCCTGGGAGTTGCACGCGTACGACACGATGAAGGGGTCTGACTACCTCGCAGACGCCCCAGCGGTCGAGACATTTGCACAGGATGCACCCGAAGAGGTAATTCAGCTCGAACACTGGGGAATGCCGTTCTCCCGCGAAGATGACGGGACGGTCTCCCAGCGGCCGTTTGGCGGTCTTTCCTATCCCCGGACGACGTACGCAGGTGCCGAAACCGGCCACCACCTCCTCCACACGCTGTACGAACAGGTGGTCAAACGGGGGATCGAAGTCTACGACGAATGGTACGTCACCAGACTGGCCGTGACGGACGAATCCGATCCGGGTGAACGCACCTGCCATGGTGTGGTCGGCTACGAGATCAAGACCGGGAATATCGCCGGCTTTCGGGCGTCCGATGGGGTTATCCTGGCGACGGGTGGGCTCGGTCACGTCTTCGATCACACGACGAACGCAATCGCCTGCTCCGGTGACGGCCAAGCGATGGCCTATCGGGCGGGCGTGCCCCTGGAGGACATGGAATTCGTCCAGTTCCATCC
>CAZKGF010000248.1:0-3537 GCA_964552115.1 uncultured Halobacteriales archaeon | reverse complement strand
GATCGTTGTCCAGCTTCGGTTGGTAGCTGTTTTCGGGTTAGACGACAAGGTCCAGGTTGAGCCTGCGGACGTCCAACCAGCAACCGTGCTGACGGTCGCCCTCCCCCAAAATCTCCGCGTTCGGGGGAACGTCGGTCCGATGATTAGAAAGAGCCTCAGTGGCCAGGCAGTCACCCAGGGCCAGACCGTCCCGGTCTCACTCGGCCTGGGGCCGCTCCAGAGCATGAGCGGCCAGCGAATTCCACTGAAGATCGCCGAGACCGAACCGAGTGGGACGGTCGTCGTGACCGATACGACCGAGATTCAGGTCTCCGAAAAGCCTGCCGAGCAAATCGCCGGCGGGGCCGCCCAAACCCAACAAGCCGAGACGCCCAGTGTCGCCTACGAGGACATCGGTGGCCTCGACGATGAACTCGAGCAGGTCCGGGAGATGATCGAGTTGCCCATGCGCCACCCCGAGCTCTTCCAGCAACTCGGCATCGAACCGCCAAAGGGTGTCTTACTCCACGGGCCGCCAGGGACCGGGAAGACCCTCATGGCGAAGGCCGTCGCGAGCGAGATTGACGCCTACTTCACGAACATCTCCGGCCCGGAGATCATGTCGAAGTATTACGGAGAGAGCGAGGAGCAACTCCGTGAAATCTTCGAAGAGGCCGAGGAGAACGCGCCGGCAGTGGTGTTTATCGACGAAATCGATTCGATTGCGCCCAAGCGGGGTGAAACGACTGGTGACGTCGAACGCCGCGTCGTTGCGCAGTTATTGAGCCTGATGGATGGCCTCCAGGAGCGGGGCCAAGTGATCGTCGTCGGCGCTACGAACCGTGTCGACGCGCTGGACCCGGCACTCAGGCGTGGTGGCCGCTTCGACCGCGAGATCGAGGTTGGCGTGCCGGACAAAGAGGGGCGAATGGAAATCCTGCAGGTTCACACGCGGGGCATGCCCCTGGTCGATGCGGTCGATTTGGACCAGTATGCCGAGAATACGCACGGATTCGTCGGTGCAGACATCGAGCAACTGGCGAAAGAAGCTGCAATGAATGCGCTGCGCAGAGTCCGCCCCGAACTCGATCTCGAGGCGGAAGAGATCGACGCCGAAACCCTGGAATCCCTCCAGGTGACCGAGCGCGATTTCAAAGACGCGTTGAAGGGTGTCGAACCATCGGCACTCCGCGAGGTGTTCGTCGAAGTTCCGGACGTCACCTGGGCAGATGTTGGCGGGCTCGGTGAGACCAAAGAGCGCCTCCGGGAGACCATCCAGTGGCCCCTGGAGTATCCGGAAGTCTTCGCCGAGATGGACATGGAGTCCGCCAAAGGCGTCCTGATGTATGGGCCGCCAGGGACCGGAAAGACGCTGTTGGCCAAGGCAATCGCAAACGAGGCCCAGAGTAACTTCATCTCGATCAAGGGACCGGAGTTGCTCAATAAATTCGTCGGCGAATCCGAGAAAGGGGTTCGCGAGGTCTTCGAGAAGGCCAGGTCGAACGCACCGACCGTCGTCTTCTTCGACGAGATCGACTCGATCGCCGGCGAACGAGGCCGCCACGCCGGCGATTCGGGTGTTGGCGAGCGCGTCGTGTCACAACTCCTGACCGAACTCGATGGGCTGGAGGAACTGGAAGATGTCGTGGTTATCGCGACCACGAATCGGCCGGATTTGATCGACGCGGCGTTGCTCCGACCTGGCCGCCTCGACCGTCACATTCACGTGCCGGTTCCGGACGAGGAGGCCCGTCGGAAGATCTTCGAGGTCCACACGCGCAAGAAGCCGCTGGCCGACGATGTCGATCTCGATCGGCTGGCCCGCCAAACTGACGGGTACGTTGGCGCCGACATCGAGGCCGTCGCCCGGGAAGCCTCGATGGCGGCCAGTCGGGAGTTCATCCGGAGTGTGTCCCCCGAGGATGCGGCAACCAGCGTGGGGAATGTCCGGGTTACGATGGACCACTTCGAAGAGGCACTCGACGAAGTGGGCCCGAGCGTGACCGAGGAAGTGCGAGAGCGCTACGAGGAGATCGAACAACAGTTCGATCACCGTGAATCCGGCCTCGAAGACGAAGTCGAGGCCAGCCGGACGTTCCACTAGGGAACGGCCCGACGCCTCGAAGCATTTTGTTTTGCGACGGTGTCTGCAACGGAGCGCACAGTATGCGGTACTTTTCATGGAACCGATGCCGACAGAGAACGCGTCACCTCAATCACAACGGACTTCTCCGGGTGGTAACTACCAATGGGTATGACTCATTGGGCTCGGGAACACGTTCCTGAGCTAACGGCAGTCCTTTCGCTCGTCGCTATTTCCCTTGTCGTGGGAGCGGTCACCGGGACGATTCCGGCGGCCATCTTCCCCTCGGCTCCGGACTGGGTCCTTGCCGCGATCCCACACGCCAATGCCCTGGTGAGCCTGACTGCGATCGCGGTGATCGCCGTTGGAGTACGATCGATTCGGAACGGGATGATCGATCGTCATCGCCAGGCGATGCTGGTCGCGTTGGGGTTGTTCGCAACGTTCCTCCTCATGTACCTGTATCGGGTCGCGATCCACGGCCCATCCCCGTTCGAGGGGCCCGACGTGGTCTATACGTTGGTGTACATCCCCGTCCTGATCGTCCACATGGTGTTAGCTGTGGTTTGTATCCCGTTGCTGTTGTACGTCCTTTTGCTCGCGCTCACGAGACCGGTCTCGGCACTGCCGGACACGCCCCACCCACGCGTCGGTCGGGTAGCAGCGACACTGTGGGTGACGTCGTTCGCACTCGGGATCGTCGTCTACGGCCTGCTCTACTGGGCGTATTAATTGCCTCACTCCACCGTTTCGGCGGTAGATTCTTCGACTGATGGGCGGGCCACTTCGCGATCGGCCGCCTCGCCGTCGATGTCGTACGGGTATTCCCCCCGAACGCACCCGAGACATAGCTCTTGGCGTTCGGTGTCGAGCGTCTCGGTAATGGCGTCGATGGAGAGGTATGCGAGGCTGTCAGCCCCGATTGCATCACGAATCTCCTCGACTGATCGGTCTGCGCCGATCAATTCGGATCGGGTGGCCATATCGATGCCCATGTAACAGGGGGCGACGATCGGCGGCGATCCGATGCGGACGTTGATTTCGGCGGCACCTGCGTCCCGGAGGAGATTGACGAGTTGGGTCGAGGTCGTTCCCCGCACGATCGAGTCGTCTATCAAGGTGACCGAGCGCCCCTCCACGGTCGACTTGATGGGATTGAGTTTCAGTTGCACCGCCCGCTCCCGTTCGTCCTGTGTGGGCATGATGAATGTCCGTCCGACGTACCTGTTTTTCATGAGCCCCTCTGCCAACTCGGGGGCTTGCCCGTCAGCGCTGGCGGCTTCTGCGTACCCAGAGGCAAACGCCCGTCCAGAATCTGGGACCGGCATCACGACGTCAGTCTCGACGCCACTCTCTTCGTACAGTGACCGCCCGAGTTCTCGGCGTGTCTCGTAGACGAGTGACCCGTCGATTACTGAATCCGGCCGGGCGAAGTACACGTGCTCGAAGAAACAATGCGCAGCCGCCGATTCCTC
>CAZKGF010000247.1:0-3574 GCA_964552115.1 uncultured Halobacteriales archaeon | reverse complement strand
CGGTCCTCGATGTCTCTACAATCTCGGCAGCTGCCGGCCCGGCCCTGCCACAGATTATCGAAGATCTCGAGGAGTCACACCACGAGTTCGTTGAGCAGGTAGCCGAGCGGGCGGATGCCATCGAGGTGAGTACGTCCGTTCCACGGGGGCCGCCAGCGCGTGTTATACGGGAGTACGCCGAGGATACAGATGCCGATCTGATCGCCATGGGGACGCACGGGAGACGGGGCCTGGACCGCTACTTGCTCGGTAGCACCGCCGAGCGGGTAATTCGAACGGCCGCGGCACCCGTGCTGGCAGTCCCACCGTGAGCGACCGAGCCATACGCTCAATAGGCCCCGCCGCTTTGGGGACGCACTAGCACCATCCTGGTATGTCGACGCTTGAGGGAGCGAGTGAGGTCAGCGACGACAACCCTTTCGTCCGGGACCCCGACACGGAGTTTCGGCCCGTCGACGATCTCGACGAGTCCGAAGCAACCCAACAGGCTGCATACCTCCGGGAGGCCATCCGCTTTCACGACTACCGCTATTACGTGCTGAACGACCCGGTAATTGCCGACCGGTCCTACGACCAGTTATTCAATCGACTCGAAGATCTAGAAGGAGCATTCGATCTTCAAACCGAAGATTCGCCCACCCAGCGTGTCGGGGGTGAACCCCTTGACGAACTCGGGACAGTCGAGCACGTGGTTTCTATGCTATCGATCGATTCCAGTGGGGAGGCAAGCGACGTTCGGGACTTTGCTGACCGCGTCGAAGGGGCGACGGAGGCCCCTGTTCAGTACATCTGTGAGCCCAAATTCGACGGCCTATCCGTTGAGATCCTGTACGTCGATGGCTCGTACGAACGCGCTGGTACCCGTGGCGACGGGGAGACTGGCGAAGACGTCACCGAGAACGTTCGGACGATCGGGGCTGTCCCACTTCGACTTCGGGGCGAGCCGCCGGACTATCTTGCCGTCAGAGGCGAAGTCTACATGCCGCGATCGGGGTTTCACGAGTATAATCGCGAGCGCATTCAAGCGGGTAAAGACCCGTTTGCGAACCCTCGAAACGCAGCAGCGGGGACACTGAGACAACTCGACCCATCCGAAACGGCCGACCGTCCGCTTGATTGTTTCTTTTATGATATATTGGCTGCGGGGAGTGACGAGACTGCTGGAGAGGAGGCGACACCATCGCGGGGGACAGCGGGAACCGAGGACCTCCAAAGCCACTGGGACGAACAAAAGCAATTGCCAGAATGGGGACTAAAAATCAATGACCGGAATCGGCTCGTCGACAGCATCAACGAGGCCATCGAATACCGGGACGAATTGCTCGACTTGCGGTCGGACCTGGACTACGAGACCGACGGTGTCGTCTACAAAGTGAACGACCGAGAGCTGTGCGAGTCCCTGGGCACCACAGCGCGATACTATCGGTGGGCTTACGCCTACAAGTTCCCGGCGCGAACCGAAACGACGCGAGTAACCGATATCGTCGTTCAAGTGGGTCGGACCGGGAAATTGACTCCGGTTGCGCTCCTGGACCCGGTCGACGTTTCCGGGGTGACGATCTCTCGGGCGAGTTTGCACAACCAGTCCGAAATTGAAGAGATGGGCGTGGCCATCGGTGACGTCGTTCGAGTAGAACGGGCTGGCGACGTCATTCCGTACGTGGATGAAGTCGTCGAAACGAATGCAACGGGGTACTTCGAACTCCCCGATTCGTGTCCAATTTGTGATAGTCCTGTCGAGCGTGAGGGCCCGTTGCACTTCTGTATCGGTGGCCTGGGGTGCCCGGCCCAGCTCAAAGGTGCGGTCGAGCATTATACCGGAGACGATGGTTTGGATATCGAGGGAATCGGCGAAGAAGCGGCCGATCAATTCGTCGAAGAAGGCCTCATCGAGCGAGATGTCGCCGATCTCTACGACCTGACGGTGGACGACATTCGTGCGTTGGACGGGTGGGGGGAGAAAAGCGCCACCAAGGTCGTCGAGCAACTGGCGGATGCGAAACATCCACCGTTGAGTGATTTCCTGTCCGCAATCGGTATCCCCGAGGTTGGACCAACCATGGCTCGGAGCCTCGCACGACAGTTTGGGACGCTTTACGACATCATGGCTGCCGAGCAAGCGGAACTGGAGACGGTCGAGGACGTGGGCCCGGTCGTCGCAGGCCACATTCATGATTTCTTCCGAAGTGAGGAAAATCGCGCCGTGATCGAGCGCCTTCGGGACCGGGGCGTCGAGCCCCAGCACTCGGAATCTCGGGAAAGCGACGAACTCGAGGATCTGACTGTGGTGTTCACCGGCCGTGTTTCGGACTGGACCAGGGAGGAACTCAGAGACCTGGTTGAGCGCCACGGTGGCACAGCCACAGGTAGCGTCTCCGGAGCGACCGATTATCTCGTGGTGGGATCAGACCCGGGAGAAACCAAGCCTGCAGCCGCACGCGAACACGACGTACCCCGGATCGACCCTGACGAATTCTTCGAATTGCTCACTGAGAGAGGGGTGTCGGTCGATCGTTGAGGGCTTGTCCTGACCGTCTTTGGCCTCCCGAGCGCGATCTGCGGTGTACTCTTCTGAAATTAGGCTCGTATTTAATCACCTCCGGACTGGTTGACACGGATGGGTCGTGACCCCTGGAGTTGCGACCCCCCCACCTCGCCCCCAAGGTGATACCCCGATCCCCCCTTCCAAGTCGCCCCTCTCTCCCCCCTTTCGTTTTCGACATGATTGGTGTCAAGCGGGCTGGAGCCCCGCTGATCCTGCCGGACTGGTACTGAAGTCAGAGTGTCCGGCGCTCGCCCTGCCGGAAAACATTGCTGATTGGTGCCCCCGGTGTGGCCGCTGTCGATCCAACGTCGGTTAGCCTTCTCCTATTAGGAGTGGCAGGGATGGTATTTAGCCGATGACAACCGTTCTCGTTGCCGAAGACAACGATGAACTCCGGGAAGTGTATGAACTCTGGTTTCAGGAACGCGGTTGGCGGGTCAGAAGCGCCGAGGATGGCGATGTGGCGATGGACCTCATCGACGACCAGATCGATATTGCGGTGTTGGATCGCCGGATGCCTGGGACGGTCGGAGAGGAGGTTGCGCGAACGCTCCGGTCTATGGACACAGACTGTGGTATCGTCATGGTGAGTGCGTTTCAAGCCGACGGAAATTTGGATGGGTCTGAGTATGACGAATATCTCGTCAAGCCTGTCGACAAGGAGTCACTCGTTCAGACTGTGATGGAAACGAGTGATTTAGCCCGAATCGATTGATCTTCCGTTAGCGTCCCCGGGATAATACTTACAGGTGGCCGCCGTGTGGCTCTACTATCCGTGCGAATCGCACATTCATATTGGCATAACACGGCACGGGATAAGGGGGTCAGGGAACCATGACGGAACTTCAAGCAAGCCCGACGGAGGTACTTGAGCGGGTAGACGACGCGTTTTTCGCTGTCGACGAGGCCTGGCGGTTTACGTTTCTGAACGAACGGGCTGAAGAGGTCCTTGAGGTGAACGAATCGGAGATACTAGGTTCGGTCGTGTGGGAGGAGTTCGAACCGGCCGCTGGGACGAGGTTCCAAGCG
>CAZKGF010000246.1:0-3575 GCA_964552115.1 uncultured Halobacteriales archaeon | reverse complement strand
ATGCTCGACGAGATCGACAAACTCGTCGAAAAATCGGGGGATGATACGCTGTACAATCTGTCGAGAATGAACTCCTCTCTAGAACGCTCACGCGTTTCTATAATGGGTATATCAAACGACCTGAAATTCACCGATTTTCTCGATCCTCGGGTCAAATCCAGTCTCGGCGAAGAGGAAATCGTCTTTCCACCATACGATGCGACACAGTTACAAGATATTCTGGAACACAGAGCAACGGTCGCCTTCGAGAGTGACGCACTATCTGATGAAGTAATACCCCTGTGTGGGGCATTTGCGGCGCAAGAACACGGCGATGCCCGCCGCGCACTCGATCTGCTTCGGACAGCGGGTGAGCTGGCCGAACGGGATCAGGCTGATCGAGTACTTGAACGACATGTTCGGAACGCCCAGGACAAACTCGAATTGGACCGCGTCGTGGAGGTCGTTCGGACGTTGCCCCAGCAATCGCAGTTGGTGTTGTATGCGATCATTCGGCTGGAGGCAAACGGCGTTAACTCGATCAATACAGGTGAAGTCTACAACGTCTATGAGCGGTTGTGTGAGCATATAGACGCAGATGCGCTAACTCAACGACGGGTAACCGATTTGATTGGAGAGTTGGATATGCTGGGTATTGTTAATGCGGTCGTCGTTTCGAAGGGACGGTATGGCCGAACAAAAGAAATCAGTTTGTCCGTTCCTCAGGCCGAAACAGAACAGGTCCTCCACGCAGACTCGAGATTGGCCGAGCTCGAAGCTATCGATCCCTTTGTCCAACGAAGATTTGACGGGTAAATAGACGCCCGCGGGGGACTTCAAACCCGCCCTACACAGGCAAGCTTTCGCCTCATAACCGCTCTAACACTATCCCGAGGAGAGGCGAATCCAGCCAAGTCCCGGGATGCGAAACTCGGCCGTACCGACGACCCAGTCCGGGCGCACGGGAGCGGTGAGCGGGCCGACCCCCGCCTGGTCGTAGTTTCCATTGGCATCCCCTTTCGTGATGAAGCCCGCGTGGGGCGCTGGACAGTATTGCATCTCGTCACACGACGTTGCCTCGACGTAGCGGTCGGCAGCCCGTTCGTACCAGTTTTCCCCCTGTTCGACCCAGAACATGGCACGATGGATGATCGGTGTCCTCGCCTCGTTCCCACCAGGCGCATACACGATGACGTCACCTGGTTGCTCAAAGGCGTAGTACTCTGTCGCGGTCCCACGGTTCGCCGTCACGACGCCTGTATTTTCGACGGCCCCTGGCCCGGGGAACCGGTCTTCTTCCATGACGAAAACGAGATCTCCCTTCTCCATGTTGGGAACCATACTGCCGCTTTCGACAGCAACGAGCGGGGGCCACACCCCACTAACGGTAAAGAGGAATAGGCCAACGAGAGCAACTGCCAGCACACTGACGACGACATCGTAGATGATCCCCGCCCAACCACTGGGGCGAGACCCGCCCCCCGCCGCCGAACTACCTGGTTCTGGATCGGGGGAACGATCCTGATGTCGGCGAGTAGGGGTTGGTCTGTCGCCGGACTCGGTCATCGTCCCCCCTACCTCGGATCGGGGTTTCAATGTTCTGGACTGGGGAGTTCGCTATCCTTTTGATCGGTGCCGACCTGCAACAGGTGTGCCACTCGAATCCCCCGCTCGTGTTGCGAGTGAACTCGCGAGTCGGGGATACAATGCCGAGCGTGAAGCCGTGACGCTGTTGGCGGGGGCTGCGAATACGGAGACCGCCGTCGACCGCGCTATTGCATCGATGTCTGATGATGCAATCAAGCTCTCGGCGTCAGACGTCAGAACTGTGCTGGACGACTTGGATCCCGGGCCCAGGCAGAGTTCGGCCGATGGCTCACAAAACGCCCGGAGCAACCCCCCCTCCGTTTCTACTGGAAACCCGACTGAACCCCTCGCTCAATCGGAAACGACGGTTCCAGTAGAAACGGAGGGGTCGGTCACCCCACTATCCGTTCCGACCATCGAGACGGATATGACCGGGCAAAGCACCGGGACGGGAGAGTACGAGGATTTTATTGCGGTGTTTCGGGACCGGTATTCGCAGTTATCGAACACCTTACGAGGTCGGGTAAACCATCGGCCCACGGAGACGATCGACGAACTGTCGGGCGGGAGTGAGGCGGCAATTATCGGACTCGTGGCTGATATCCGGACGACAGCTGGCGGTCACTGGCTCGTGGAACTCGAAGATACGACCGGAACATTTCCCTGCCTCATTATGAGCGACCGCGAGATCGCAGAGCAGGTTCGCCATTTGTTGTACGACGAGTGTATCGCCGTAGAGGGGACGCTTGCAGACGACGGCGGTATATTGTTTGTCGACGCACTCCATTTTCCTGATGTTCCTCGGACGTTTGAACCGTCGACTGCCGACCGCCATGTCCAGGCTGCACTGATTTCGGATCTTCACGTCGGCAGTGACGAGTTTCTGGCCGACGCATGGGCGGCCTTTGCTGACTGGCTTCATACTGACGAAGCCGAGGCTATCGAGTACCTGTTGATCGCTGGCGATATGGTCGAGGGAGTAGGGGTCTATCCCGGACAGGACGACGAACTCGAGATCATCGATATTTACGATCAGTACCGCCAATTCAATGAATATCTGAAGGACGTTCCAGGCGATCTCGAGATCGTCATGATCCCTGGCAACCACGATGCAGTCCGATTGGCCGAACCCCAGCCAGCCTTCGATGCGGAACTCCGAGATCTAATGTCCGCACACGATTCTCAGATCGTCTCGAATCCGGCGTTGGTTTCGATCGAAGGCGTCTCCATACTCATGTATCATGGAGTGTCCTTGGACGAAGTAATCGCCGAATTACCCCCGGAAGCAGCCAGTTATGACAACCCCGAACGGGCGATGGCTCAACTCCTTCGCAAACGTCACGTTGCGCCCCAATTTGGGGGCCAGACCAGATTGGCACCCGAGGAGCGAGACCACTTGGTTATCGACGAAATTCCCGACGTGTTTCACGCAGGTCACGTCCACACGGTCGGCTTCGGTGCGTATCACAATGTTCGCACGATCAACTCAGGGTGTTGGCAGGCTCAAACCACGTTCCAAGAACGGGTTAACCTCGAGCCTGATCCTGGATACGCACCGATATTGGATTTGGACACGCTCGACCTGACCGTTCGCAAGTTTGCTTAGGAAAGGACGCCCTCTTGTTCGAAGATCGCGCGAAGTTCGCCCATCGAGTATACAGTGACATCACAGGCTGGTTTCACCGCCGGTTTCGGATCGAACCCGACGGCCAGCCCAGCCGCCTCGAGCATCGGGAGGTCGTTCGCTCCGTCCCCAACGGCGATCGTCTCCGAGAGGTCAATACCTCGGGCCGACGCGAGATCCGCGAGTGCGTCGTCCTTGGTCCCCTCAATCAAGGGTCCATTCACGTCACCCGACAAACGGCCATCGGTAACCGGAAGTGTATTCGCGACGATTTCGTCGACCTCCGTGGCTATGGCCTCCAGGGCCGATTCGACCCCTCGTCGAAATCCACCAGTGAGAATTGCCGTCGTCACGCCCGTTGCACGGAGGTCGGTGAGGAGGGCCC
>CAZKGF010000245.1:0-3609 GCA_964552115.1 uncultured Halobacteriales archaeon | reverse complement strand
TTCACGCATCTCTTCGAGCGTCAGTGCTTCCGAAAATCCCGGTTCCCCAATAAACTCGTACTCCCCACATGGCGGCTCGCCGCACGTCTCCCGATCCACCGGCGCCCAAAAGAACGCACCACACCCTGTACACTCTTGGCGAGTGTAGCCATTGTCCTCGAACCAATCGAGGCGGTACTCGTCCGCGAGGTCGCTCATTGGGTCAAACGTCACCTATCGGTCCACAAAACTGTTCCGAACACCCGCCTGACACCCGCATCATTGCCTAGTCGACATCCTCGAGAGCCAACGAGGCCAACAGAGCCTCGAGTTGGATTCGTTCGGTTGCGCCTTGCGTGATACGATATTCGGTTTCGCCAATCCGGTCCAGGAGACGAACCGCCCGCTCGTCGTCCAAGTCGAATTCCCAAACTGTGCGGTGAAGTTGGTCCAAGATGTCCCCACCTGCAATCCCTTCCTCGGTCACCAACCGATCGAGCCGGGAGCGGGCCGCGGTAAAATCCCCCTCAAGGGCCAACTCGACCATTTCTCGAATCTCTTCGGGTCGGGCAGTACTCGTCACCTCATACACGGCCGATTCGTCCACTACACCGCCGGTGACTGCTGCGGCTTGGAGCCCATTGATTGCCTTTCGCATATCACCATCGGCTGCGTAGATCAACGCCTCGATTCCATCCGCTTCCAGTTCGATATCCTCGGCATCGGCGATCCGACGGAGTTGGGTCTCGATAGCCTCGTCTGGCAACGGTGAGAATCGAAAGACGGCACACCGTGACTGGATCGGGTCGATAATCTGACTCGAATAGTTACACGAGAGGATAAATCGGACATTGTTCGAAAACTGCTCCATCGTTCTACGAAGTGCCGACTGCGCGTCGCTCGTGAGCGCATCGGCTTCATCCAAGAAGATAATACGATAGTCGTGTCCGCCGAAACTGGTCCGTGCAAAACTTTTGATCCGATCTCGGACCACGTCGATTCCACGTTCGTCCGAGGCGTTTAGTTCAAGAAAGTTCTCGGCCCAATCCTCGCCGTACAGTTCCCGCGCAACCGCCTGCGCCGCGGTGGTATTGTGCATCACGGTCGGGATAGAACCCGCAATGTAATTGTGCGATGCAGGGACGGTCAGGTCGTACACACGGCGTTGTCCCTCCTGCATTCGTGTCGATTCGACCGTATCGAGGAGGACTGAGTCGGCTGCAAGGCGATTAGCACCACTGGCCGGTATAGACCCCGCCGTTCGTGTCGCCAAAGCGCCAGCTCCGGGCGCTCCACGAAGTGCAGTTCCAGCTGGAATCCCACCGGCACCAACCGTCCCGGCGATCGAGACCGTTCCCTCCTCCGTAACGGCTCCGGTGGAGTCTGGTTCGAGAGCAAGGTGAGGGGGGCAATCAGAATCTTGGTCAATTCTGCGGGTCCGGATCCCCTCGGCAGTACAGAGGTAGGATAGGAGCGTCGTACTCTGTTCATCCGGGAGAGTCAATACGTCTTGATCGGTAGTCTCTGACCCAGTCGCGCCACGAATCGCGTCAATGAATGCACGGCGAGCGGGTTTGTCAGCACTGAGCACGGTCGAAGCGATTACCTCTCCATCCGAATCGAGAACATCGAAACATGCCTCAAGGAACCGTATGAGGGTCGGTTCCACAAAGTGGATCTCTGCGGAAGACGAATCGGCGGTCGGTGTCACGTCAAAGAGCGACCGGGCCGTCGATACTGCGGTCGCGCCAACCGAATCATCGGGAAGAATAAGTCGGTCAGCTTCAATTGTTCCGACGGCAATCACTCGCCCCAGAAACCCCGCTAGTTCTGGCGTGAGGTGCCACTGAGGGGAGATAGTGCTGTTTTGTGCCGATCGAAGTCCGACCCCACCGATGTGGTCACGCAACCTGTGCGTCGGGAGGTCCACCGAACGGAGTGTGGCAAGGGAGCAGGTTACCATGTCGGTCGATGGAGATGAAGTCACACAGCCGTCGGTCAAATCTAATCGGCATGCCAGCGTCCTGTCGACCTGGACGAGTGTGTCATCGCCAACCATTCTCCCCATCCAGTTCAATCGGGTATCGACAGGAGGGAGTGGCGCCGACCGCGGTCGATAGATTCGGTCACCGGCAGAGAGGTCTGCTGCTTTGTGCCACGATGGTCCCGACGGCGTCTGAGTCAGAAGGCGGTGTTCGGGGGTAACCGTCAACGAAGCCCCGTCCGTCGTGGTTACTTCGACGGTCCGTTCTGCCGTCTTTGTATAGGTGTGGGACGGTTTGGTGTACTCGAACTCACCCGAGTCGGTGAGAGTCACCACAGAGAGATCCGCCGCCGGTTCTCCAAACCCGTCGCCCTCACCGACGATCGAGTCCATCCGCCTGAGTCCGGTTCCGGTCAACACGGGCGTCTCTCCGGTGGTGCACTTCCCGATCCCAGCCCGGCCGGAAAACAGCATGTGTGGCAAATCATTCCGCTCGACGTAGCTCTGCAACCGGTCAGTAATGGACTCCTGGCCAACAATTTCGTCCAGGGTACGGGGGCGGTATTTTTCGATCCACACTTCGTCGCGACCCGCCCTCGCCCCGTCGGCCTCACTCATGAAGGTGGAGAGGTGGTGGCCGCAGATAAAATCCCCGAGAGGCCACTGACTCCGTCACACTGAACATTACTGGCAGCATGCATACACCCATGCCCGTGACCGTCTCGGTGGCTGGTGGCTCCACCCGAGAGGTGGAGGCGAGGCCTGGGACCACCTATGCGAGCCTCCTCGAGCCCTTTGAACTCTCTCGACACGAAGTATCTATCCTCGTCGACGGCCGGCCTGTTCCCGAAGATCAGCCGATCGACGACTCCGTCGATGCAGTCACCGTCGTTAGGTTAGTCCGAGGTGGATGAGGGGGTAAACGAAACACTCACCGACTTCATTCAGTTTGCAATGATCATACGGGAAGCGAGTGAAGACGATACAGTCGGGGTGCGATCTGTCCTCGACGGGGCGAATCTCGCCGTCTCTGATGGCGCAGTGGCCAAAGCCATCCGACACGAGAGCATCTTCGTTGCCGCCACGCCTTCGGCAATTATCGGCGCGATAGTTCTCGATGGCTCGACTATCGAAGCACTTGCCGTTCGAAGAAAACGTCGTGGTCGCGGAATCGGATCAGCTCTTGTTTGGGCCGCTGCCGCTCGTCAGTCGACACTTCACGCCACATTTCGAAGAGGGCTCCGGCCGTTCTACGAGTCTGTCGGCTTCAAGGTCACCGAATCCCTCCTCTCGGATCGGCTTCGTGGTCAGGTCAGTCTATAGAACGACCCGGGCAATTCCCATCGCCCCCCAATCTCCATTCAACGAGACTAGTCTATAGGAGCGGCTCGACCAGGGCAGCTCCGGCCTCCAAGAGTGCATCCAACCGAGAGGGTGAATCCGCCTCGGCGTAAATTCGCATCTTTGGTTCAGTCCCGGAGGGCCGGAGTAACAGCCAGCTGCCATCCTCCAGGAAGATTTTGAAGCCATCGACAGTCGAAACGTCCGCGACACGGGAGCTACCAACGCGTTCGGGCAGGACAGTTCCGAGTTCGTCAAGAACTGCCTCTTTGCGATCGTCGGGGCAGTCCAAACTACGCTTTCCC
>CAZKGF010000244.1:0-3616 GCA_964552115.1 uncultured Halobacteriales archaeon | reverse complement strand
GCTTGCCGGTGAATTCCTGTGCGATTTTTATCGCTCCTTCCACGGCCGTGGCCCCGCCCGTTGAGAAAAACGTCTTCGAGAGGTCACCCGGAGTGATGTCGGATAGCTTCCGTCCGAGTTGTGCACGAGAGGTGGTAGCATAGCTGGATTTCACATATGGCGTCGACTGAATCTGTTCGGTGACGGCATCGGCGACGCGATCTGCGGAGTAGCCGAGATTCGTACAGACAAGTTGGCTCGATAAATCCAGGTACGTTGTTCCATCACCGGTCGTGAATTGGGCGCCCTCAGTGTGAACAACTTCCTCAGGTTCCGCAGCGGCTTGTCGTGTCCACGTAGTAAAGACGTGGTCATTGTGCATCCGCTCGATGTCGTTTAGATCGCGGCCTTGATTCGGGTCGGTTCCTTGTGGCATATCCGAGGACGGCTTGGCAGAGGGCTTAATTGTATGGTAGTAGCCAGCGCGAGTTCCCGATGGATTTTCAGTAGAACATGATCTTCAACCAACGGCTTATCCATGTCTTCAGGTACGTACCGCCCGCCGATCGTACGTCGGAGAAAATAGGAGAAGACACCAATGACTTCGAGGTTTCGTACAGGAATGAGCACAGGGTAGTACCGAGGTTGACAGGTCAGTTCACCTGTGCCATCGGGTCATTTCCAAGGAGTGAACTCGTTTGAGTGTGATCAAACAGGAGATGTCCCTGGAAATGTCTCCGGAGAATAGCCGTGACGTTAGAAGACGTGAAGACCCGCCACTCGTCTCAGGGGAAGCTAGATTCACCGATGATCTCTCGCCCGCAGAATTCGAGATGGACACGCTTCTGCACGCGGCGATCCTCCGAAGTCAGTACGCGAACGCGAATATCGTCGATGTCGATACTGAGGCCGCAGAAGCTCTCGACGGTGTAGTCGCGGTATTCACCGGCGAAGACGTCGCCACCAGTGACGCGAGCGGTCAGATAGCGGTCGCAGGTAACTTCCCAGGCCAACGAACGCCGCCATTCTCGATGCTCGCCTCAGATCGAGCACGATTCACTGGCGAGGCGATCGCCGTCGTCCTCGCCGAGGATCGATACACGGCTCACGACGGGGCCGACAAAATCGACGTAAAATATGAGCGACGCGATGCAGTGACCACCGTCACGGAGGCGCTCGCCGATGACGCGCCGCACATTCACGAGTCCCTCGGCACCAACCGCCTCTTTGACTGGGAATTCGGGGACGAAAAAGCCACTCAGCAGGCGTTCCGGGAGGCGGACCGAACGGTCGAACTGACGATCGAGAATCAGCGACTGGCACCGGTAGCACTAGAACCTCGCGGAGCACTCTGCGATTACGATCCTGACCGAGAGACGATACAGGTCCACCTTTCGACGCAGGCACCGCATGGGACTCGTGATGTGATCGCCGAGATGCTTGACCTATCGACCGTCGACATCCGAGTGGTCACCCCTGACGTCGGTGGAGGTTTCGGCAGCAAGGGTCCGGCTCCGAAGGCGGGCGAACCACTGACCGCGTGGTGTTCACAGATGGTGGGGAAGCCGGTCAAGTGGACGGCGACGCGAACGGAGAACCTTCGGGCGGGCCCACACGGTCGTGGCAGCCAGATTGACGGCGCCCTTGCATTCGACGACGATGGGACAATCAACGGTCTCCGCGTTCGGATTCGCGCCAACATCGGTGCGTACTTGACCTGGTGGCAGGTCGGTGTGGCACACATCAAGCGTCTCATCTCCGGGCCGTACGACATCCCGGCGATCGATGGCGAGGCCGTCGGTGCGGTTACGAACACCGCACCGATCGCGCCGTATCGGGGAGCCGGACGGCCCGAGGCGAACTACGTGGTCGAACGGTTAATCGACCGAGCCGCAGCTGCCATCGGTATGGACCCTGCAAAGGTCCGACGCCAGAACTTCTTCCAACCCGAGCAGTTCCCCATAGAGACAGCGGTCGGTACTCGCTACGATAGCGGCGAGTACGAGCGAGCGATGGACATTGCACTGGCGTCGGCCGAATACGAGACCACACGCGAGCGTCAGCAGGAACTCCGAGAGGAAGGGCGGTATCTCGGGATCGGTATCGGTAGTTTCGTCGAGAACACGGGGACGCCCGGGTGGGCCGAAGCCTCGCGGGTTACCCTCGAGGAAGATGGATGCGTAACCGCCTACAGCGAGACCACAGCGCACGGTCAGGGACATGCGACGGTCTTCTCAAAGCTCGTGGCCGAAACGCTCGGCGTCGATGTCGAGGCGGTGGCCTACAACGATGGAGATACGAACGACCTCGAGAACGGCGTGGGCACGTTCGCAAGCCGGAGCGCACCACATGCCGGTGACGCATTGATCGAAGGCGCACGGCAAATTCGGGAGGCTGCCCGGGAGGTGGCGGCGGCTGAGCTTGAGGCTGACATCACGGATATCGAGTTCGCAAACGGTACGTTCCACGTAACCGGCACGACCGACCGATCCATCGACATTCAGGAAATCGCCTCACTCGTCCACTCAGCAGTGCCGACGCCTGTGGAATCGGATGGGCTGTCAGTGAGAACAACCGGAGACATCGATGACTTCGCGTTCACGTTCGGCACGCACATCGCCGTCGTCGAAATCGATCCAGAAACGGGAGCAGTAGATTTCGAGCGGTATGTGGCAGTCGATGACTGTGGGCGGCAGTTCAACCCGATGATCGTCGAAGGACAGATCCACGGTGGCATCGCCCAAGGTATCGAGGAGGCACTCCACGGCGAAGCAGTCTACGACGACAACGGGTCGCTCGTCACGGGGTCTCTACAGGACTACACACTCGTGCGAGGGCTAGACATACCCGAACTGGAGACGGACTCGACGGTTACTCCCAGTCCGGTCACGCAAACGGGGGCGAAGGGGACCGGTGAGAGCGGAACGATAGCAGCGCCGCCGGCGATTGTCAATGCCGTTGTTGACGCCCTAGCCCCACTCGGAGTCACCCACCTACAAAAACCGCTGACCCAGGAATCCATCTGGCAGGCAATAAGGAAGGCAACAGAAGGCAAGTAAACGAGAGGGAAGGGACTTATGGACTAACGAGGCACAACGAACCAAATGGGTCAGTATTCTGATCGGTGATTATTACAGAGAACGGCGCTACTCCAACGTGCTCGTGTAGTGGCTCCAACCGGGGGTGGAACCCGGCAGGAAAGGGCCCCAATATTAGAAATGGGGTGGGCGCACGCAAGTGACACTCCTCTAGGAATACGGTGTTCTACTGTCAAAAACAATGGGCCTATCCAGTGATAGAACGACTAAAAAGGGCCCCTATGTTGGCGACTCATGTGGACATCATCAGAGGGCGAGATGCTACGACGAGGCGATCAACCTGAACGAGCAGGTCGATCCTCAGGGAAATGCCGGAGGGCCGACACCAAAACCGTTGCTTCGATTCGAAACCTAAAACACTCGACACGCATCATGACGACGGTGACTGGACGGCCCAGCACCTCGGTATCAGCTCTGCGGGAGGGAATTCGACTGAACCAGACTCCCGATTTTGATCCGTGGAGAACCTTCCGGGTAACCGTCCGCCGTCAGACGACCTCGTCGAAGTCCTTGTGGCCGTGGATGTCGACGCCCTCGTC
>CAZKGF010000243.1:681-3659 GCA_964552115.1 uncultured Halobacteriales archaeon | reverse complement strand
CGTGCGGAGCCCGCCGTACGGTTTCGAGAATTTTGTTCGAGGACAAGCCCCGTTCGGACCCATCCTCTCGGATCGTCACTGACTGGCTCTTTGGCTTTCGTGGGTATCTCCCGATGGAGGTGCTCTCGTCGGCGACGCTAAACTCGGGGACGCGGTCACCGCGAACCCAACTTTTTTCCTACCAGGCAGAATCTGATAGCCGGAGCGACGTGCAGGTTTGGTGCCCCTTTGGAACCGACATCGAGACGACTCTGGACGTGACAGACCAGGGAACGAGGAGAACACCTCGATTCCGTTCCGAAGCCGACCGCGGCACGCTGGTGGGTAAATGGCTCGGACCGTGGACCCAGAACGGATCATTTCTTTACCTTCCGGCGTATTACCCTCGGACAGAGCGGCCACTGACCGCTACCACGCAATCACGTGACCGAATGCCACTATGACACCTACTTACCGACCCATTTCGACCGAACTGCCAGGATGCAAACATCGTGCCGTGTCCACGCAAGAACCCACCACGGCGCAAGTAGCCCGCAGCCTCCGTGTACCGAACGCTGGAGGGGGGAGCTAACATGCGCAAGGACACCGTCGATCCAGACCAAGTCGAAAGCGACTCCTTCTTCGGAGCGCCCGTGAACCGCCAAGAGGACCGCCAACTGCTCATGGGGGAGGCGGAGTACACCGACGACATCGACCATCCCCACTCGTTGCATATGGCGGTGGTGCGCAGCTTGTATGGCCACGCTCGTATCGAAGGGGTCGATACAAGCGAGGCCGAAGCAGTCGACGGCGTCGAAGCAGTATTGACTGCCGAGGATTTAGCCGCGAGTGACGTCTTGGGCGTCATGGATATCTGGGTTATCGACGACGAAGCGGGGACGTACCCGGATCGTCCCATTCTTGCCGAGGATCGGGTTCGCTACCAAGGAGAACCGATCGCAGTCGTGGTCGCTGATGACCAGTATACGGCAGCCAACGCAGCTGATCAGGTCGACGTGTCCTATGAGCGCCTTGATGCCGTTACCGAACCCGCAGAAGCCGTGGAGTCCGATGTAACGCTTCACGAGGAGGCACCCGACAACGTTGCGTTGGACTGGTCGTGTGGTGACGAAGACGCGACAGCAGCCGCTTTCGAAGATGCCGATACTGTTGTCGAGATCGAACTGGAGAACAACCGACTAATCCCATCGGCGATGGAACCCCGCGCCGCGATAGCCAATTACCGACCGTCGACGGGTGAACTCAAGGTGGAGATGACGTCTCAGAATCCACATCTCCACAAAATGTGGTTATCGAACACGCTCGACCACCCGGAACACAAAATTCAGGTCGACGTGCCGGACATGGGTGGCGGATTTGGCGGGAAAATCCACCATTATCCCGAGGAGGCGTTGGCCGCGTGGAGTTCCATGGAGGTTGAGCGCCCCGTCAAGTGGCAAGCGACCCGATCAGAGGACTTCTCGTCGACGATTCATGGTCGCGAACACGACGCACATGCGGAACTGGCCCTCGATGCGGACGGGACTATCCGAGCCGTTCGAACAGAAACGTACGTGGGTGTGGGTGGCTACCTGTCATCGGCGGAAACCACAGTTGGGACTGATCACTACGCCGAGTTGCTCTCCGGTCAATACGACATCCCCGTCATGTACGGCCACGTGATCGGGACGTTCATCAATACGACGCCGGTCGACGCCTACCGCGGTGCTGGTCGCCCAGAGGCCTGTTACGTAATCGAGCGCCTCATGTCGAAAGCCGCGAGAGAACTCGGGATGGATCCGGTCGAACTCAGACGGAAAAATCTCGTTCCGACCGATAAATTCCCCGATTACGAGGCCCCCTCCGGGCTGGTCTACGACTCCGGTGATTACGAGAAAGCGCTTGATGTCGCACTGGACCAAGTCGACTACGAGCAATTCCGAGAACGCCAGGCCGAGGCCCGCGAAGAGGGACGTTACCTCGGGCTCGGGATCGCGAACTACGTCGAGGATACGGGCGCTGGGACCGGCCTGTTCGAGAGCGGCCAGGTCCAGATCACTTCCTCGGGGTCGGCCATCGTCAGAACCGGTACCCACTCCCACGGCCAAGGTCACCGCACCAGCTTTGCCCAGATTGTCGCCGACGAACTGGGTATCCCGTATGAGGATATCGAGGTGGTAGAAGGCGACACGGATGCCACCCCGGAAGGCCACGGCACTTGGGGGAGCCGGACGGCCGCAGCGGCGGGAACTGCGATCAAGCGAAGCGCGTCGTCGTTACGGGACAAAGCCCGCCAAATCGCTGCCGATCAACTCGAGGCAGATCCGGACGACTTGACGTTTGCCGAGGGTGAATTTCACGTGTCTGGCGCCCCCTCCCGTTCGATCTCTATCCAGGCGATCGCCGAACTGGCCTACGGCGTCGCTGGCGATCTGCCGGAGGATGTCGACCTCGGACTGGACGAGACGACGTTCCACGAACCGCCAGGCGGAGCGTTCCCCTTCGGAACACACCTCGCTATCGTCGAAGTCGACCCTCAGAGCGGTGAAATTGAGATCGAGAAATACGTCGCCGTCGACGACGTGGGCACCCAAATCAATCCAAAGATTGTCGAGGGACAGGTCCACGGTGGCGTCGCCCAAGGATTAGGCCAGGCGCTCTACGAGGGGGCCCAGTTCGACGAGAGCGGGAACCTATTGACCGGGACGCTCCAGGACTACGCGATGCCGAAAGCCCACCACATCCCGGAGATGCAAACGGAAAGTACCGTCACCGAATCTCCGAAAAACCCACTCGGCGTCAAAGGGGTTGGCGAGGTGGGGACCGTCGCGGCTCCGCCAACGATGGTCAACGCCGTCGTGGACGCACTGGAGCCTTTCGATGTCGACCACCTGGACATGCCCCTAAAGAAGTAAACGGAAAGGATGGCCGACGGGTTCTGATCGATAACAACGGTATACAGCTAAAACGCCGACACAAAAAAACGAAAGATAAATTTA
>CAZKGF010000243.1:0-671 GCA_964552115.1 uncultured Halobacteriales archaeon | reverse complement strand
CTAACGCAGGAAACGGTCTGGCGGGCCGCCGGGGACTGATCGATACCGCCGCCTGACAGCTCAGACTTCGCAGTCGCCACAACGATCGATTCTTTTGTCGACTTCGGTTCGCCGATTCAGTCGTCTGCCTCGTGTCTGACGGGTTTTTATGTGCAATTCGTGGTTTGGATAGTTTGTATGGCAAAGCCAGTGAGGCTGGCGGTCAGCAATCAGAAGGGGGGTGTTGGAAAGACCGCCGTTGCGATCAACGTCGCGGGAGCGCTCACGCAACGGGGCCACGATGTGTTGTTCGTCGACCTCGATCCCCAAGGAAACGCGACGGAAAATCTCGGGATGCGATCGGTGTACGACGAAGGGCCGCCCTCATTATTCGACGTCTTGAGCGACGCCGAGCAACGCGATAACGTGGGGGAATTGATCCGGAGCCATTCTGAAATGGATCTGCTGCCGTCGAACATCGACATGACGGCTGTCGAACCCGAACTGACTCTCTCTCGGCGATCCGGGCAACAACTCGATCTCGTCCTCGATTATGTCGACGACGACTACCAGTACATCGTCATCGATTGCCCCCCGTTTCTCGGAAATTTAATGGATAACGCCCTGTATGCTGCCCAGAACACGCTCATTCCGGCGCTTGCGGAGTCGACGAGCAAACGGGCGTTTGAACT
>CAZKGF010000242.1:0-3715 GCA_964552115.1 uncultured Halobacteriales archaeon | reverse complement strand
TCTGAGGCGTCGTCGAACCTCGCTCGGTTCGACGGCGTCCGCTATGGGGTCTCGGGCGGCTACGACGGCGACTGGAACGACGCGTTCGCACGAGCGAGAGAGGCTGGATTCGGTGACGAGGTCAAACGTCGCATTCTTCTGGGTACCTACGCCCTGTCGGCGGGGTATCACGACAAATACTACGCGAAAGCCCAAGACGCCCGTGCCTGGATCAAACAGGATTTCGACACTGCGTTCGACGACGCCGACGTCCTCGCCTCGCCGACGATGCCGGTCCCACCGATGGAACTGGGCGAGAGTCTCGACGACCCGTTGACGATGTACTTGGCTGATGCAAACACCACGCCGGTAAATCTCGCAAACCTGCCGGCACTCTCTGTCCCGGCGGGCGAGACCGACGACGGATTACCGGTCGGCCTCCAGCTGGTCGGGCCGGCCTTCGGGGAACGGACGATCATTCGCGCCGGGAGTGCACTCGCCTAGGTGACGGACTCGTAGACTGACGCGAGTTGATCGATTGCCCGCTCGACGCTGATTTCATCGCGCTTGGCTACGCACTGCTCGGCAAGCGTTTCCTGTTCGTCGATCGTCCGTTCGATGGCCGATCGAAACGGCTCTACACCGGCCCCGGAAGCGGTGTACCCGGTCACCCCGTCCTCGACGGTTTCGGAGAGGGCACCTGCGGACACGGCCGCCACAGGCGTCCCACATGCCATGGATTCGAGGGCTACGAGTCCCTGTGTTTCGACCGGGCTCGGGAAGCCGAAGACGTCGACCAGTCCGTAAAATGTCGGTAGGTCCTCCCGGTCGAGGAAGCCCAAAAAGTGTGCATCCACGCCGACATCCTCGGCATGGGCCTCGAGATCTGCCCGCGCCGGACCGTCGCCGCCCAAGACGAGCGTCGCATCGAGGGGGGCGACGGCGTCGATCAGCAATTCGAGGTTCTTTTCGTAGCCGTGGCGGCCCGTGTATCCGATCAACGGTCCTTCGGGCAATCCATTGCGATCACGGAACGTAGCGACTGTCTCGGCGTCTGGAGGCCGAAAGAAGTCGGTATCAACGCCGTTCGGAACCACTTCAATCCGTGACGTAACACCGGCGTCACGGAGGGCTGCACTCGCCGACGGACTCGGAACGATGGCGACGTCGACGCGATTGAAAAACCACCGTTCCCAGACCCGCGCAGCCTGTTCGATCGGTCGCGAAAACGGGCTCGTGGAGATATACGACGCGTATTCGGCAGTCGGGGTGTGATACGACGCGACGAGGGGCAGGTCTTCGCGGCGGGCCAACCGCACAGCAGCGAGTCCCAGGGTAAAGGGCGTGTGAGCGTGGACGATGTCCACGTTTTGGACGCCGCGTGGCACGGTGGGAAGGCCGACCCGAAAGCCCTCGTAAAACGGAAAGGGCACTGCCCGCACGGGATATTCCCCAACCGCCGGCTCGTGCGCCCCGTCCGGGTACACGACGTCCATTCGGCCGCCACGAGCCCCCCAGCGCTCGCGCCAGGTTTTGATCGTGTACGTGACCCCGTTTACAGTCGGCAGGTATGTGTCCGTAAACGCGGCCACGCTGACGCCACTCATCTCACTACCCCTGGCACAGCCGGCGCTTAATGCATTGTGGAACTGTCCACGCCCCGACCAGAAGTTAATAGGCCGCCCGACGGTTCGGCTGACCCATGCAGGGCTGGAGCGCGGTGCGTCACTGGCAGCCAGGTGATCGGCCGTGAGGGTCTGTCATTACTTCGAGTGGGAAGACTACATTACGGGCGGGCAGGCCCAGTCCGTGCGGAATCAGCGGACGATGTTGGAACGGAACGGAATCGAGTACGTGACCGAGCCGACCCTGTCAGTCGACCTGCTCCACCTCAACAACATGGGCCCCCGATCGATATACTATGCCAGGCGAGCCCGCCGGCGTAACATCCCGGTGGTCGCCCATACACACCAGACGGCCGAGGATTTCCGCGACAGCTTCGCCTTCTCGAACCTCCTCGCCCGGCCGATGCGTCCGTATCTCGAGTACGCCTATGGAGCAGTTGATCACCTGATCTGTCCGTCGAGGTATACGGCACGGGTCATGTCCGAGTACTGCGAGACGCCGACAACTGTGGTCTCGAACGGCTTCGATCCCGAGAAACTCGCGGGATTCGAGTCGTTGCGGGCGGAGTATCTCGACCGGTACGATCTGGACCCGCCCGTCATCTTCATGGTCGGCCACGTCATCGAGCGCAAGGGCCTCTCGTCGTTCGTGGAGACTGCCAGAGCCATGCCACACCTGGACTTCGCCTGGTTCGGCTACCTGAATCCCGGCGGTGGAACACTCGATCGCGTTCTCCGAAGCCGGACGACGACACGACACGTCGAGCAGGCCCCGCCGAACTGTACGTTCACCGGGTATATCGAGGACATTCGGGGTGCCTTCGCCGCTGGCGACGTCTTCTTCTTCCCGACGAAAAACGAAAACGAGGGCATGGCCTTGCTCGAGGCAATGGCCTGTGCGAAGCCGCCAGTCGTCCGTGACATACCCACCTTCGAGTGGCTCACCCACGACGAAAACTGTCTCAAGGCAACCTCGGCGTTTGCTGACCCGCTAGAACGCATCACCGCCGACTCGACGCTTCGGGACCGAGTGGGCGATCGGGCTGCCACGGCGAGCGAGTCGTTCACGCTCGACGCGGTGAGTGAGGATCTCCTCGACGTCTACCACAAGCTCACGTCCGGCGGCCGGAAGGTATAGGCGGGCCCACCGGTTCTGGACGACCGTGTCGATTGCGGCCGAGCGGATCAACCGGCTTGCCGAGTTAGCTAAAGCGGCGGCTGCCGCCGGCGAAGACGACCGGGCCCGCCAATACGTCCGCCGAGCACGGCGCATTGCCGAACGCAATCGCCTCTCGCTGCCCACGCGGTTCAAACGGTTCACGTGTGACCGCTGTGATGCCTACCTCCGTCCAGGGCGGAATGCCAGGGTACGAACGCAAGACGGCCACGTAGTCATCACGTGTGACTGCGGCGCCCAGGCCCGGTATCCCTATCGAGACAGAGCCTAGACAGCGAATGGGAAAGCTTTGAATCGCCAGGGAGTGGAGTGGGTATAATGACACGTTCTGAGCGACGTCGGCGGATTCACGACCTCGATGCCACGATTCGGGTTGGCAAGCGCGGGATCGACGCAGTCACCGAGGAAGTCTCCGATCAGTTACAAACAGCCGATTTTGTAAAGGTGAAATTCCTCAGATCGGCCCGTGGCGGGACCGATACGGATGAACTAGCCGACGACCTCGCCGACGCTGTTGGCGCCTCAGTCGTCGAAACACGGGGCCACACGGCTGTATTCGAGAGATAACTTATGGCCGAGGTACCTGTTTCCGGACAGCGGCCGGTTGCGGAATTTCTCGCAGACCTAGGTATCCCATACGCCGACCCCATTGGCGCAGTAGTAACCTTTCTCATCGTCTTCGCAGCACTCTACTTCGTCGGGCGGGCCACAGTCGTGTCGCTGGTCAGACGCGTCCTGAACAGACGCGGCCTCGACGACCATGCAATACGCCCGTTGACGAAACTCACCAATCTTGTCGTGGTGTTCGTTGCGATCGCAGTCGCCTTCGGGATTGCCGGCTTCGGCAGCTTTCTGCAGTCACTCGCGACCATCGCTGCCGCCGCGACGCTCGCCATCGGCTTGGCCATGCAGGACGTGATCAAGAACTTCGTCG
>CAZKGF010000241.1:0-3715 GCA_964552115.1 uncultured Halobacteriales archaeon | reverse complement strand
CCAATGACGAAACGCCTGCGTAACTGGGTCGGCCGTCACGCACCCTCGCTGCCGGCGACCCATCGATCTGAATAGGTTTCACCGCACGTACAGGCCACGTACGCGTGGATGACGTCGCCTTCGGCATAGAGCCCGCCAGCCGCCTCGTTCTGGGGTTCGGCAAAGGCGAAAATGAACCGCGTGTCGTGTCCGTCACCAGCCGATCCCTCAGCCGGACAGGTCGCTCCAAGTAACGTGCGTTCAACATCGCCTTCGGTGTCCCCAGCCTGGCGGGCAAACGCCATCGGGTCGATGCCGGTGGCCGACCGGAACGCGTCCCGGGCCGACTCGCCAGGGAGGACGAGCACGGTCCCGTCGGTGACCGATTCACCGTGCTCCCCGAGGGCCTCGGGGTCGGAGACGGCACCGTCAGCCAGATACACCAAGATGTCGTCCGGTCGTTCGCCCGCACAGAACGCTTCGCGTGCAGTCATTGCCGTCATTCGGCGACAGGCGCGGAAAAGTAACCGGACTCACACTGCGCCCTCATGGTGATGCAGCCAGATGGTCGAGCACACCCTCGGTCGTCGGCGGGACCGGTTCCGGTTCCCGGCCAGCCGCCACCGCTGCGTCGGGATCTTTCAGCAGGTGGCCGGTTGTGAGACAGACGACGGTTTCCTCGTCGGCGACGACGCCTTGCTCCCGCAGCCGCCGAAGACCCGCCACGGATGCAGCAGAGGCGGGTTCGACGCCGATTCCCTCGGCAGCGAGGGCTCGTTGTGCGTCCGTGATCTCTTCGTCTGAGACCGCGACGGCCGTCCCACCGGTCGCCCGAATACCCGGGAGGGCCTTCGGTGCATTGACCGGATTGCCGATACGGATCGCCGTCGCCTTGGTTTCGACTTCATCCCACCGTTCGACGTGGTCACGGCCCCGTTCGATCGCTTCGACCATCGGTGCCGCCGTCTCGGCTTGCACACCGGTGAGTGCCGGCATCTCGCCGGGCGGTATCGCACCACTGTAGACCAATTCTCGGAAGCACTTGTACAACGCTGCCGTGTTTCCCGCGTTCCCCACAGGGAGAACGATCCGGTCGGGGATTCCGCCTTCTTCATCTCTGAACTGTTCGAGGATTTCCAGTCCGATGGTCTTCTGTCCCTCCAGTCGGAACGGGTTGAGCGAGTTCAGAAGGTAGGCCTCACCGCGGTCGGCCAATTCTGAGACGATATCGAGGCAGACGTCGAAGTTACCGTCCACTTCGAGGACACGGGCACCGTGGAGGCTTGCCTGGGCCACCTTCCCGGCGGCGACCTTGCCCGCGGGTAACAACACCAGCGTTTCCATGTCTGCGCGAGCGCCGTACGCCGCCAGCGCCGCCGACGTGTTTCCGGTCGATGCACACGCGAGTCTGTCGACACCGACTACCTGGGCTACCCGAACGCCGACGGTCATGCCACGATCTTTGAAACTCCCTGTCGGATTCATGCCCTCGTGTTTGATCCGTAGCCGACTCACCCCGACATCGGCTTCCAACCGGGGAACTTCGTGCAGGGGAGTATCGCCTTCGGGAAGGGAAACCCCCGTCTGGAAGGGCAGAGCCGCGCGATACCGCCAGACTCCCCGACCAGCAAAATCGCCCCAAGTCGGCAACTCGTCATACCGTACCTCCAGGAGGCCATCACACTCGTCACAGGTGTAGCGAACGGTGGCAAATGGGGGAAAGGTCTCCCCGCACTCGATGCAGGTGAGCCAGATTCCGTCCGAAGCGGCGAGGGGCGCTTCGGTCGTCAGCTCAAGATTCGTCATTGACAACGAGAGGAAGCCGGTCTCCAAAAGTGGGGCGGTTAGGCCACGAGACTGGCTGGGATTACGGGCCGAATTCGTCGATGCGGTCGTGCCCGTGACTCGCCCAGGCATCGAGGCGGTCGTGTAGTCGTTCCCGAGCCTCCGGCAGTGGCGTTGGTTCGTACCGATACACGTGTCCGCCCCCATCCAGCAGGTGGCGACGCCGTGACGCCAGTCCGATCTCGCGAAGCGCGTCGAGCGAGCGGGTGACGTTGCTTCGATCCCGGTCGAGGGCAGTCGCTAGTTCGGCGACAGTGCTAGCAGGCGCCTCCCGCAATTCCCGATACGTCTCGAGGGCGATCGGTCTCACATCACAGGCACAGGCCAGAACGTCCTCGAGAGTGGGGACCTCCGGTATGCGCGCGTCGGTCGAACGATCCGACGGATCGACAGTCGGCATAGGCCCAGGATCGGACGGAATGATCCTAAACCCGGCGATCAGTCTGGAATGGTGTCCACGTGTGGAGTGGGCCGGTGAACGAGTCGTCCGCGTGGGATCTCCACAAAATAACTGTTCGAATTACTAGCGGAAGGCCGGCCGGCGTTCCGGCGGCACCGAGCAAGAGGGTGTCACCCTCATAGCCTAAAGTTCGGGCTCGCGTCGAGATAGGCCACAACGTTTTATACGCAACCGCGTGCCGTGGGTTACCAATGCGGGGACAGGTCGTCGCGGTGGCGAGCGGGAAGGGCGGCGTCGGTAAGACCACTACGGTCGTCAATCTGGGGGTGGTGCTACGCCGCGCGGACCACTCTGTCGCACTAGTCGACGCCGATCTCGGGATGGCAAACCTGGGGCCCAAACTGGGCATCACCGGCGGCGGGACACTACACGACGTGCTGGCCGGGGCCATGACCCTCGAGGACGCATTGGTGGAGGAGGCCCCCGGGTTCGCCGTGCTCCGGGGCAGCAAATCGCTTATGGATTACCCCGACGCCGATCCCCAGAACCTCCGTGGAGTTCTCGAGGCACTGGCGGAGGACTACGAGTTCGTGCTCGTCGACACAGGCGCCGGCATGAGCCACGAGGACGTACTGCCACTGGGACTGGCCGACCAGGTACTGCTGGTGAGTTCGCCGGACCCAGCTGCGATCGGCGACACACGGAAGACGGCTGAACTAGCCGGTCTCGCGAGCAGCGATATCGCGGGTCTGGTCGTGACGAAGGCCGACTCGGACACCGACGCGGCCGCCATTGCCGAGGAGGTCGGCACCGAACTGCTCGGAACGATTCCCTACGACGGGACGGTCCGCACGAGTACCGCGGCGGGCCGACCGCTGGAGGCCGTCGACCCGGACGGACCGGCAGCCAAGGCCTACCGCGACCTCGCGGACGTGCTGGCAGACTTGAACGCGGAGCCACCAAGCGAGGCGGTGACGGCCGCCGGGACGGGGGACGACGAGCCGGCGACGCCCGAGGAAATGAGTGAGTCGGAACGCGAGACGGCCGACGAGGGGCCCGCGGCCGCCGAACCAACTGCGGAGCCGACACCGGCGTCAGAGCGTGAGACGACGGACCCACCCGAGGGGTCGGCGGCTTCGGCCGAAGCGGAGACTGAACCCGCCGAACCGTCCGAACCCGACGATGACTCGGCGGACGCTGACGAGGTGGCGAAAGCCGACCAACCCGAAGGGGGCCCCGACCCAGCTGAGGACGAGGGCGAAGACATCGAACAGTCGAGCGGTTTCCTCTCACGGCTCGGCCGACTGTTCCGCTGGTGACATCCTCCTCGCCGTGATCGGCGAGGCTTCCCGTACCGAGCGGTGGGATATTTGCTGGTCTACGATCCGGCCTGGTCTCTCGGTGTGAACGTCCCGCTCTCGCGGTCGAACAGGTGGACCGATGGCTGTGCCACACAGCCGTTACTCCTATCCTCACCGTGAGGACTCGGAG
>CAZKGF010000240.1:0-3719 GCA_964552115.1 uncultured Halobacteriales archaeon | reverse complement strand
GTACCGGTACTCATCGCAATTCTATGGTACTACCGCCAGCCGATCGGTCGACGGCTCGAAACAGGAATCAATGGCCTCGTCCGCCTACTTCTCCGGCTGATTCCCGGGCGGCAAGCTCCCTCCTTCGACGTAATCGAAACCCGGCTCGCGGGTTTTGCCGCGGCAATCGAGCGCATCGGAACGGACCGGCGTCGGCTCACGCTGGCGCTGGGTTTTTCCGCAGCCGGCTGGCTTTGTCAAGCCCTCGGTCTTTGGGTTGCACTCTTGGCACTTTCGACCGTGGTCCCGTTCTATGTCCCTTTGGTTGCTGTTCCACTCGGGGCAACCGGCGGTGGCCTGCCGACACCGGGCGGACTAGGCGGCAAGGAAGCCGTCTACGTGACAACACTCACCTTACTCACGACGGGTGACGCCGTCGCCATCACTGCCGCGGTCGCCATCCACAGCACCGGGGGCTACATCTTCTCGACGGCGATCGGTGCCAGTGCCGTAAGCATCCTTGGCCAACAGACGGTCGCCTACAGATAACCCAGATCTTCGAGGTGATCGTCGATGTCGAGACGGGTAGTCGAACGGAGTTGGCGTCCATCAAGCCGGGATTTCAAATCAGCGACGACATCCGGATTGTCCGGAGCGACGTTTCGCAATTCCCGCTCGTCCTCCCGAAGATCGTACAGTTCCGGGGACGTATCACGATTTGGGTATTCGATAAACTTGTACTCCGGAGTGCGGAGCCCCCGTTTCCAGTTCTTTCTGCTAAGAAGACTCGGACCGCACGCCCGCATGTATGCAGGCCGATCGGTAACGGAGTCTGGCGGAAGCAGTGATTCCCCGTCGATATTCGACGGCTCCGAGCAGTCGGCCAACTCCGTCAATGTCGGCATCACGTCGACTTGTCGACACTGTGCGTCGACTGTGGCTGACGGGATGCCGGGACCCCGAATCATCAGTGGGACGTTAGTCACGTAATCGAAGATAGTCTCTCCATGACCTTCTTCGAAGAAGTGATCACGGTATGATGGGCCGACTGCATCGAGTGCCCTGTTCACCCGTTGCTCAAGGCCACGTGTGTCGATCGAACAGAGATACCGCAACCCGTCCCTGGCGAGTTTGCAGGGCCAGTATAGAAGGTGTTGTCGCCAGGAGATGCTCTCGCCGTGGTCGCCGTGGATAGCAATGACGGTCTCGTCTGGAATCTCGTCGAAGAACCGCTTGAGACTGCGATCGAGTGCACTAAGCATTCGCGCGTACGGCGTTCGTCCGTACGCCGGTTTATCGAATGCAGCAGGCACGTCAATGGGGGTGTGGAGCTCCCAAAGATGGACGTACAGGAAAAACGGCTCCGAGAGCGAAGAAACCGTCTCGACTGCGTGATCGTACCAATCACCGGTGATCGATGCGGCTGGGTCCCGGTGATCGAAGTGATCGAAGCCGCGCTGGAGGCCCGTTTCGGGGATAATCGGGCCGGTCGCTAAGGCAGCGGTTTCGTACCCACGCTCGCCGGTAATCTCGGCTAGCGTTCGAATCTCATCGTTCAGTTCGACGTTGCGTAGCGAGTTGACTCCATTTCGTTCCGAGTACGTTCCCGTTAGGAGACTGGCAACAGAAGGGGTGGTATTTGTCGTCGACGCGTACAGGTCCCGATATTCTGTGCCGGACCGACGGAATGAGTCGAGTGTCGGGGTATGTGCTCGATTGCCGACAGTAAAGTCCTGGCGGAGACAATCCACCGCTACCAACAGGATGTTCGGTGGAGAAGGCATACCCGAACTTGACAGAAACCCGTATTCATTCTTACTATTTTTTGGAGGCAACGAACCCTCACTACTCTGGCAGGAGATAGGGTGAAACTACCCAACCGTTGCGGTATTTATGTGAATGGTCACCAGTACGTCCATCTTCATCCAATAGATGTTCGATCAATACAATCTCCATATTTAGTACACATTCGTCCAACCCCTCAGTGGGGTAAATTACTCCCGTTGGGCCCGCAGCGAAACTACATGGAGCTACTCGAACTCACTCGCGAACTCCTGGCAATTCCCAGCCACGAAGACGAGGGGGCAGTCGGATCCCGTATCGAAGCGTGGCTTAGGGCCCATACGCCTGCCGAAATCCAGCGTGACGACGCCGGCAACGTGATCGCACGGCGTGGGTCCAACTCTGGCCAGTCCCTCGCCCTGGTCGGACACCACGATGTCGTCCCTCCAGCCGATGAGCAAGTCGATGCCGCGGGAGAATACCGTGTGACCACGCGGGACGGGCGGCTTTATGGCCGTGGTGCGGCCGACATGAAAGGTGCAGTGGCGGCCGCAATGCTCGCCTTCCGAGACGCGTCTATAGAAAGTGGGTCCCTCATATTCGCAAGCTTCGTCGGCGAGGAGCGAGGTGGGCTCGGGGCCCAGGCAGCGGTCGATAAAGGATTTACTCCGGATCGTGCGATCGTCGGCGAGGGGTCGACCGGCTATTCCGCGGCGGGCGTGACAGACGTAGCAATCGCCCACAAAGGGAGACGTGGCTCGACGCTAGAGGCAAGGGGACGGGCAGCTCATGCGAGTGAGCCGGAAAGTGGCGAGAATGCTATCTATCGTGCCAGTGACGCGATACAGGCCGTCAGAGACCTGGAACACCCGTCTGGGCACGTGTTGAATCAGTCTATTCAGGGGAGCGTGACCATCACCGAGGTCGAAGGCGGGACTGCCTGGAACGTTATTCCCGACCACTGTTCGATTACCGTCGACGAACGGACGGTCCCGAACGATCGAGCTGCCTTATCGACTGTCGAGGACCTCCCGGGCATCGCGTGGACAATCGATCAGGATCTCCCACCCATGGCGTGTGAGGACGAGGAATTCGCGGCGACCATCCTTGACGTCGCCAGGGAAAATCAACCCGGGCAGCCGGATCATGTCGTCAAGCCACATGCGACTGATGCAGGATGGCTCGCGAAAGCAGGGACCGATTGCGTCGTCTGTGGGCCGGCAGAACAAGGGGAAGCTCACACCGCCGATGAGAGCGCCTCGATCGAGGTGTTACAGCGGTGTTGTACCATCTACCGGGTCGCCGCCGAGCGGGTCTGTTCGTAGGTGACGTTGTTAGAGTCTCGCATCTGCCCACGGAACGGACAATTTATCCTCATTCCATGCGCATCCCGGCCCATGGATGTGACGTCCCGTCACCACCTCCGCTCCGACGCAATTGCCGAAATCGAGGAGGGATTACGTTCCAAACTCGGGATCGAACTCGATGCGGATCAGTATGAAAAGGTCGACCTCGAGGACAGCGATTGGGAGGTCGTCCTCGTCGATGGCGACCCCTTGGTTCTGTATCTCGATGATGAACCCTTTGTGACAGTCCGTGGGGCTAACCAGTATCCCCCTTCGAAGCGACTGGTGACGGTCGATGCCGGTGCGATCCAGTTCGTCAGCAACGGAGCGGACATTATGCGACCGGGAATCGTCGAGGCAGACTCGGGGATTGCCAACGGCGATCTCGTCGTCGTCGACGAGGAAACTCATGGAAAGGTTCTGGCTATCGGTCGCGCTCGCGTCGCTGGCGATGAGATGGTCGGTAACGAAGGGAGAGTCGTCGATACGATCCACCACGTTGGTGACGAACTCTACGAGTTCGCGCCCTAGACCGCTCCGATTCACCAGTCGCTAAGTAACTGGAGACTGAGCCGGTTTCCATTCGGTACAACAGTCAGGAATTTGAGCCCA
>CAZKGF010000239.1:0-3726 GCA_964552115.1 uncultured Halobacteriales archaeon | reverse complement strand
GTCCAACGATCCGACCTACGAACGGATCATAGAGACGCCGCTGATCCTCGGCATGGACGAGGCCCACAACTTCCTCACTGACGCCGACAGCGTCCAGGCACGGAAAGTGATTGGCAAGTTTACCGAGGCCGCCAAACAGGGTCGAAAGGAGCGTTTGGGTCTGTTTTTGATTACGCAGGACCCACAGGATGTGGCGGACCCTGTCTTCAAGCAACTCAACACTACCGTCGTATTGAATTTGGGGGACGAAGACGCCATCTCGGCGGTGAACATCCCGTCGAGTTTGGAGTCGAAAGTGCCGTACATGGAAACCGGACAGATGGTGGTGTACTCTCCCGACAACTCGGAACCCGTCGAACTCGTCGGGTTGCCGGTGTGCGTGACTCGGCACGGGCGGGACTAGGGCCCGAAGCTTCTTGCAGGCGTCCGGCCAAGTCCGACTATGCCCACTCGCGTTTTGGTTCCGGTCGATGGCTCGGAGCACGCCGTCCGGGCCAGCGAATTCGTGCTGGAACGGTTTCCGGACGCCACGATGATTCTCCTCCACGTGATCAACCCAGCCGAGGCGGGGTTCACCGCTCAGGCGACGGTTCCAACCTTTTCTGAGGAGTGGTACGAATCAGAGAAAGAGCGCGCTCAGGAAATCTTTGCTGACGTCGAAGCCGAAGCTGGTGATTCGCCAGTGGAGTTCGACCGGGTCGTCGAGGTCGGGAAGCCGACACGGGTAATCGTCGAATACGCGTCCGAAAACGACATCGATCACATTGTCATGGGCAGTCACGGCCGATCGGGCGTGTCCCGAATTCTGCTGGGTAGTGTCGCAGAGACCGTGATTCGGCGCTCGTCGGTTCCGGTCACGATAATCCGTTAGAAGATATTTGCCTGCTGATACACGCTGATCCCCTCTTTTGTAATTTCGAACGGCTTCAACTGGCGGGAGTGGTTGGTGTTCCTGAGCTTCTGGATTTCGACCGCCAGCCGGGTCTCTTGGGTCTCACCGCGGACGAATTGAAGAACGAATACTGCATCGGTTAGGTATTCGATGATGCCATGGCGAGAGGCGTAGGGATTGTCTTGGTCTGCCTCGCTGGTGAGGAACGTGGTCACCCCTGCCTGTTTGAGACTCCGTGTGAAATCGAACACTTCAGTCCGTCGCCTGGCCTGGTCCCCGTACATCATTTCGAGCAGGGACACGGAATCGAGCACCAGGCGATCGGCGCCGAACTGTTCGATCAACCCCGGTAGTTCTCCTCGAATATTCTCTAAGCTATTCGCCATTTCCACGGGATCCAGATCGACGATGGCCAGTTTGTCTTGCTGTTCGAACCGATCGAATTCCCAGCCGTGCTCGTTGGCCGTATCGATAATTGCTTGATGGGACTGCTCCAGCGCGATGATCACTCCCTTCTGGTCGTTTTCGAGACCGTGATGGAGGAACTGGAGGCCGAACGTGGTCTTGCCGGATCCGGCACCGCCGATGCATACCATCAGATGCCGTTTGGGGACGCCACCCTGGATCATGTCGTCGAGGCCGCCGATCCCCAGCTCGAGGCGAGGAATATTGGATTCGAACGACGAATCGAATCCGGACTCGCCAGCGGACGTGGCTTCGAATGCAGCGGCGAAGTCGTCCTCGAATACCGAATCGTCGCCGTGCTCGCGAGTGGAGCGCTGCATCGTTTCTCCTGGCTGTGAGTCGGCTCCACGGTCGGATTCGGCGTCGTCCGTGGATGCGGATGCCGGCTCGCTTTCGTCCGCTTCGTCGGCTTCGCTGAGCGCCGCCTCGAACCAGTCTTCCTCGCCGTCGGTAGTGTCTTCGTCACTCACGGGAGATCACCACCGAACCGGCGTCGTGCATAACCGGCGAAGGACACGAAAACGCATTAAGCTTGCCCGCGGTTCACGAGACTAATGAGCCAGGGCGAACACCGACCCACAATGAAGGTCGCCATCGTCGGGCAGCGAGGCAACGAGCGGGCAGTCGATCTCGTCGGAGATCTCGTCGCCAGTCTCCGAGAATACGGTGTGACCCCACTGGTCGACGAACTCACGGCCGAGGAACTCGCGGCTGACGTCCAACCGATCAACGTCGAACGGGTTGGAACGGCCGATCTCGTCGTGAGCGTCGGTGGTGACGGAACCTTTCTCTTCGCTGCCCGCGGAGCAGACTCGACCCCGATTATGGGTGTCAATCTCGGTGAAGTCGGCTTTCTCAATGCGATCCCACCCGAGCGGGCCGTCGAAGCAGTCCGGGCGGAAGTCGACCGAATCCGCGAGTCAGGGAGCGCACAGACGCGAGAACTCCTCCGCCTCGTGGCCACCGGCCCGGATTGGACACTACCTCCGTCATTGAACGAGGTGGTCGTCCAGGGTCCTCGCCGTGGTCACGGTCATGGTGTCGATGTCGAGGTGCTCGTCGATGGTTCGCTGTACACCGCCGGGCACGCCGATGGCGTTCTGATCGCGACGCCGACAGGGAGCACGGCGTACAATCTCAGTGAGGGTGGTCCACTCGTACATCCCGGCTGTAACGGAATCGTGGTCACAGTAATGTGTGGCACCGAGGGGATGCCACCGCTGGTCGTCGGTGACGATCGAACGGTGACCGTCCGCGTGACGGGAGCCCCGCAGGCGGTTTCCGTCAGCGACGGTAGAGTGCAGGAAGCGTTCAATCCTCCGGGCAGTGTCCACGTCGAGCGGGCGGCGGATCCCGTGGCAGTTGCTGGGCCACCGTTGGATTTCTTCAGTGGACTCGAAAAGTTGGACTAAGCAGAGCTCGATCTGGCCTCGCCGCTGACGTAGATGATGGGGCCCATAATTACGAGTATCAATCCGAGTAGCTTGTACTGGAAGGACGACCCGAGGAGGTGGCCGCCGCTTGGATCGACGCTAAACAGACTCGATGGCGTGATGATGAACAGTAACCCGAACGTAATGACGTGGAGCATCGTCACTTTTCGTGACTTGAACGGAATTGTTCCGAGGAGTCCGAGGACGAAGATGAGCAATAGCGCATCCCCCACGTTGTAGTTCAGAAAGAAGCTGTCGACCACCTGTAGGGGTACGTCGAACATCCGTACCGGATACTGGCCTGGACGCGATAATTAAACTTCCGTTACGTACCCCGCGGGCCTACATACTTTTGGGTGCGGAACTCAGACTCATGGCCGTGTCTGTCGGAGACCGGACCCCACACGTTCTCGTCGTCGACGATGAGGAGTCGGTGGCGGACGTCTACGCCCTTCTCCTCGACGAATACGAAACGAGCGTCGCCTATGGAGGGGAGGCGGCCCTTGCCTTGATCGACGAGTCTGTCGATGTGGTTTTGCTGGATCGGCGGATGCCTGATCTCTCCGGTGACGAGGTATTAGCCGAACTCAGACAACGGGGTATGGACTGCCGGGTCATTATGTTGACCGCCGTCGACCCCGATTTCGACATTCTCGAAATGGATTTTGACGGGTATCTCTGCAAGCCCGTCGAGCAAGACGACCTGAATCAGGCAATCGAACGGCAATTGGCTGCGGCAAGTTACGACGAACGACTGAGCGAGTACCTCGAAATCTCATCGAAACTCGCCCTGTTGGAAGATGAAAAACCTGCAGCAGAGATGGCAGAAGCCGAAGACGTGACGCGGCTTCGCCAGCGGGCGTCCAAACTCAAGGCCGATCTCGACGCTCACCTCGAGGATCTCGACGATCTGGAACAGGCCTTTTCATCGATCTC
>CAZKGF010000238.1:0-3759 GCA_964552115.1 uncultured Halobacteriales archaeon | reverse complement strand
GGTAAATCTGGCCTGGCGCCTAAAAATCTCGGCAAATCAAATGCGGTGATGATACCGGAGACGAATTGACTCAGGTTGGTAGATGTCCCGGTGCTCATTTGCTGTAGTCATCAGCACTCCTGCCTGCCTGCTTCGAAAGAAACCACCGTCGGTTAGTCTGGGTCTAAGCGCTTCATCGGTATTCCCGTAAGGTATTTGGGCAGACGGGGCCAGAACCAAATCATGGCTGCCGAATCTACTTCGACCGGAGAGGAGCTGCTGCAGGAACTGACAGTCTACGATCTGGAAGTGCATTCCCACGAGACCTATCCAACTCTCCTCGAGTATTTCGAGGACGACCGACGACGCGAACAGGAGGCGAACGGCTACCAGCTTGGGCCGGATGACTGGGGCCCCCTACCGTGGGACGGATGGGACCGATCTGCCCAAGGAAAAATCCCGATCGACAAACAGCCAGTGACGGATGCATCGGAGTTCGACGAGGTCATCGAGGACCAGTCTTTCCACATCGACACGACGGTGTACTCGCCCGGGATTGGCTTTAAGATCTTTCAGATACCGGACGCGGACAGCCGAATTGACTTCATGCGTGCCCAGAACCGATTCACGGCAGAACGGTTGGCCCTCGGCGGCGACCACCTTGGGAAGATTCACATTGTCCCCGACCACCCCGCCGAAAGCGTTGAAGAGATTGAGACTTACGCCGAGGAGGACGGATTCGCTGGTGTCTTCTTCGCCGGCATGATCGAGCAGCCGTTGGGCCATGAGCGGCACGAGCCAATCTTTGAGGCGGCGGACCGCCACGGCTTGCCACTCTTCATTCACGGGGAATCAAGTATGTTCGCAGGGTTTCCCACGGATCGGTTCCGTGGTTTTCGAAAATTTGTCTCCGTTCACGCTCTCGTCCATCCGATGCTACAGTTATGGCACGCAACGAAGCTCATTGAGGCGGAAATCCCAGAGCGATATGACGTCGACATCTGTTTCCTGGAGGCCGGACAGTCTTGGGTGCAAATGCTCGCCCACCGTATGGACCGCGAGTACATCGAGCGACCAATGGACATCCCAGGGGCCACCAAGCTACCCTCGGAATACCTCAGCGAGTTCTACTATGGTACCCAACCACTAGAGGAGGTTCGGGAACCGGAGCACCTTGCGACCGTTCTCGAAATGAACGATATCGAGGACCAGCTGGTTTATACCTCCGATTATCCACACATGGACTTCGACGCTCCAATATCTATCGCCAGTCACGACGGTCTATCGTACGAACAGCGGAAGAAAATCCTTCAGGACAACGCAGAGACGCTGCTTGACATCTGAGCCATGCAGACGGCAAAAATACTCCGAGCCGGGAGCGATAACCGGGTCGATCACGGCCGCACCAGCGGGTTGGAGGACAAGCGATGACGAGTAACGACCGGCCACTAGAGGACATTACTGTGCTTGAACTCTGTCATATCGTCGCCGGTCCATATACGTCTCTCCTCCTCGCCGATCTCGGTGCCGATGTCATCAAGATCGAACACCCTGAAAGGGGCGACGCATTTCGGAACGCTAGCCCGGAGGCATCGAGTGCGTTCAACTTCCTCAACCGGAACAAGCGGGGAGTCACGCTCAATCTCAAGGACGAAGCGGGACGTCAAGCTTTCGAGGACCTCATTCGGGATGCAGATGTCCTCGTAGAGAACTACAGCCCTCGGGCCATCGAGAGCCTCGACATCGGATATAACGTTCTGAGTGAGTTGAATCCGGAGCTTGTCTATTGTTCCATCAAGGGGTTCAACGAAGGGCCCTACGAGGACCGACCGGCACTTGATCCCGTCGCAGAGGCACTTTCAGGGATGATGAGTACGACCGGCTATCCCGATCAGCCACCCGCCCGCTGTGGCACCAGCGTTGCCGACATGGCCGCCTCGCTTCAGGGGGCCCTTGCGATCCTCGCGGCTATCAGGCAGCGCGACCACACCGGTGAGGGGCAGCACATCACCGCGCCGATGTTCGAATCTACAGTTGGTCTCATGGGTGGCGGTATTGCCTTCTCAGACGCCTTCGACGAGCCGATGGCCCCTTGGGAAGGAGGCGGCCAATCACAATGGGCGCCCTACGGTGTGTTTCAGACTGGGGACGATGAGTGGGTCTTCATTGGTCCCTCTTCAGAACGGCACTGGGAGGCCCTCTGCGAAGCCATGGGCGTCCCGGATTTAGCCGAGGACGACCGCTTCCGAACGCTCCCCGCCCGTCGTGAGAACCGCGACGAACTGGATGCCGCCCTCGAGAATGTGTTCGGATCGCTCCCGAGGGAGGAAATTACGACACGGCTTGAACACGCCAACGTTCCTACGGCACCCGTCAACGACACACTAGAGGTCAGTGCGGACCCTCACCTTGAAGCTACGGACGGCTTCGTAGAGATCGCTGCCCCGCAGAAGGGCCGTGGCTCCCATCGCGTCCCCCGAAGCCCGATCCGGTCGTCCAGTTTCGACCCAGTCCAGCCGACCGACCCTCCACAACAGGGTGAGGATACGGAATCCGTCCTGAAGTCGATGGGATACTCCGAGGATCGGATCGCTGAACTGGCTGACCGGGGCGCTATCTAATTTTCGGCTTCGGTTTCTTCTCTGGCGATTGAGAGAGCATCGTCAAGCGAGATGTGGTCGTCCAAGCCGTGTAAACGAGTGAGGAGGGCCTGTACCGTGTCGTCGGTCGGGTCAGCACCGGTTCGTTCGAGTAGTCGGCGGGCTGCACCACGCCCGCTAGACGGACCGAACAGGAGGTGACGCTCGCCACCAAATTGTGATGGATCGAACGCTTCGTACACCGCGGGTTCGTCCATCATGGTGGCCGTATGCATTCCCGACTCGTGCTCGAACGCAGTCTGTCCGAGTATGGGCTTATGTGGCGGTATCGACTCATCAAGTACGCCAAGTAACTCCTTGCAATGTGGAATGAGGGACCGGAGGTCAATATCGAAATCCACGTCTGCAACCCCGACTGAAGCCGCGACCACCACCTCTTCGAGCGCCGCATTTCCGACCCGGTCCCCAACTCCACCGACGGTCACGTCCGCCTTCCCGACGCCCCATCCAGCAGCGGTGAGGACGTTCGCTGTCGCGCAGCCAAGGTCGCGATGGAAGTGGACGCCCAACGTAGCTGGATTCCGATCGATAGACTCGATGGTATCTGCAACGACTGAAGGCGTGGCAACGCCGACGGTGTCGAGCAACGTGAACATAGGAGGATCGACTGCCGTGGCTAATTCCCCGAGAAAGTCGGGATCGGCTCGGAAACTGTCCATCGCTGAAAGGTGCACCTCGACATCTCTGTTACGCGCGTACCCATACACCTCTACCGCCCGGTCAATTAGTTCACCCCGTGTGACGCCAAGGATGTGCTCGCGCTGAAGATCACTTGCCGGGATACCGAGGTCGATGATATCGACGCCAGCCTCTACAGCCGCGTCGATATCTCCCTCAATCGCACGGGCCATCCCAGCGATGTCGGCTCGGGTGTCGAGTCTCTCACAGACGGCCGCTGTGCCGTCCTCGGCAACAGGAAAGCCGACCTGGATTACGTCTACACCCAGGTTGTCAAGAATCTCGGCGCCACGAACTTTCTGGTCGACTGAATATGATTGGCCGGACCGTTGCTCACCCTCCCGGAGCGTAACGTCAAGCAACCGCATACCTTCTCCTCAACCGTAGATGTGGTAAGCGTACTGATTAACTGAAACGCGGGAGAGTTATTTGATTTCGATGC
>CAZKGF010000237.1:0-3761 GCA_964552115.1 uncultured Halobacteriales archaeon | reverse complement strand
ACACTAGCAGTGCTGCAAACCCGTATTGGACGGCGTTGTGTGGACCCGCGTGGCCTGCGTGTAGCACCCAAAACGTGGGAACCATGCAGCAAAGGCGTTCACAGACGTTATTGAGTGTACTGATCAGCCCCGTTGTCTCAGGCAGGGGGACGAGACAGGAGTTGCGTCGATCGTTACTCGACAGTGACGCTCTTGGCGAGATTCCGGGGTTTGTCGATAGACCGCCCGAGTTCCGCTGCAGTATGGTACGCAGCCAGTTGGAGTTGGACGTTCGCCAGAACCGCGGCAGCCCGGGGGTGGGTCTGGGGGACCCGCAGCACGTGATCCGCATACCGGTCGACATCGGACTGGCCGTCAGTTACGCCGATGACCGGTGCATCGCGGGCCTCCACCTCTTTGACGTTCCCGACGGTTTTGCGTGCGGGTTCACCATCCCCCGTCACGATGGCGAATACGGGCGTCTCCGACGTAACGAGAGCCAAGGTTCCGTGTTTCAACTCGCCGGCTGCAAAGCCCTCTGCGTGTTCATAGGTGATTTCCTTCATCTTCAACGCTCCTTCGAGCGCCACCGGATAGTGATAGCCGCGGCCGATGAAGAAGTAGGCAGTTGAACCGACGTATGCGTCCGCGACGGTCGCCGCCTCCGACGTGTCGAGCAGTGCTTGGACATTCCCGGGAAGGTCCCGCAATGCGGCCACGATTTCGCGCGATTCCTCACCCGGCGAAAGAGCCAGGGCGACCATGTTCAACGCGGCTTGTTGGGACGAGAAGGTTTTCGTGGCCGCGACGCCAATTTCCGGGCCCGCCCGGACGTGGAACACGTGATCAGCCTCCCGTTCTGCGGTTGACCCGACGACGTTTGTCACTGCCAACGTGCGCGCGCCTCTCCGATTCGCTTCCCGAAGCGCAGAAAGCGTATCCGCGGTTTCCCCACTCTGGCTGACTGCAATCACCAGTGAATCTCCGATCGGTGGCGGTGCAGTCGCGTACTCGCTCGCGATGAACGCCTGAGCAGGTATCCCAGCAGTCTGAAACAAAAGCGAGGCGTACAATCCCGCGTGATACGACGTCCCAGCCGCCACGAACTGTACGGAGGTCGGTGAAAGGTCGCCTAGCTCCCCGAGATCCACCGTCCCACCGAGTTCGTCCACCCGACCGCGGAGGCACTGGCGGAGTGCACGGGGTTGTTCGTGAATCTCCTTTAGCATATAGTGATCATAGCCGCTTTTTCCAGTAGCTTCTGGATCCCAGTCGACAGTTTCGACTGTCTTCTCGACGACAGTCCCGTCGGCAGTCGTCACGGTCCATCCAGAAGCGTCCAGTCGCGCAAATTCACCGTCAGCGAGATACACCACACGGTCGGTATAATCTCGAAAAGCGGGCACGTCGCTCGCAAGATAGATCGACTCCTCTCCGATCCCGAGCACGAGCGGTGAATCGTTCCGTGCCACGAAAACGGCCGATTCTCCAGCAACGACGGCGGCAACGGCATAGCTCCCCTCGAGGTTGGAAATTGCCGTCTTGAAGGCTGCCTCGGCGTCGGCCCCCTCCGCCAGTTCGCGCTCGATCAGGTGTGGGATTACCTCCGTGTCGGTGTCGCTGTCGAAGGTATGGCCGCCCGCGACGAGTTCGTCCCGAAGTGCCTGATAGTTTTCAATGATCCCGTTGTGGACGACGGCAACCACACCGTCACAGTCCACATGTGGGTGGGCATTGGCGTCCGTTGGCGGCCCATGCGTACTCCATCGTGTGTGACCGATGCCAACTGACCCGTCGAGGTCCTCCCCCTCGACAGCCGCCTCGAGTTGGTCGAGTTCACCGGCTCGCTTTGCCACGGCGACCTCCCCGTTGCCCAGGGCGACACCAGCGGAGTCATAGCCCCGATATTCGAGGTTCGAAAGTCCGTGAAGGAGGGTGCCCAGTGTATCCGAACAACCCACACAGCCGATAATCCCGCACATTAGCGGACAACCTCCGCCCCTTCCTGGACTGTCCCGCTAACCGTCACACCGGTCCCCATCGTCACGTTCGGGCCCACGAGCGTGCCAGGCGCAACGTTGACCGCGCCAGCCGCCTGTACCCGGTCTGCTAGGACCGCACCTAGTTCCTGGTCCTCGTGGACCCGCTGGCCGATTCGAACGTCAGCGGGCCCGCCGGGTACCGTTGTCCCGGCGCCGAGGCGAACGGTCTGTCCGAAGACTCCCTGTAGAACCGTCGATCCGGCACCGAGTCGTCCATCGTCGTCGACAACTGAGCCTTCGACGGTAACGTTCGGTCCCACAGTGACGTTCCGGCCCAGAGCCGTCCCCGGTCCGACGACAGCACTCGCGGCGACCTCACAATCCGGCCCGATCACGACAGGGGCCTGGAGATCCGCCCCCTCGTGTATCTGAGCGTCAGCATCCACCCAAATTCCGTCCCGGACCTCCGTTTCACGGACCCGGCCTCGTGCCAAGACCTCTGCAGCCACCTCCAAGAGATCCCAGGGATACGTGGCGTCAACCCACATGCCACCGGTGCGAACGCCACGAACACGGTCGGTCGCGATCAATTCCGCAATGGTGTCCGTCAAGGCGAGTTCGCCCGCATCACGCTCGGTTGCCTCGATAGCTTCAAAAATACGATCCTCAAACGCGTAGATGCCGGCGTTAATGAGTCTAAAATCATCCCGCCGAGGTTTTTCGACAATTTCGGCGATGTCCCTGTCCCTGAGGCGGACCGCCCCGTAGTGGCGCGTGTCCTGTCGTTCGACGACCGCCATTGCAGCTGGGGCATCGTCCGCCTCGAACGCGTCGGTAACTTCGACCACAGCCCCGGCTTCGATCAAGCGGTCGCCGTTGACGACGAGAACCGGCCCCGAGACTGCCTCACGTGCCTGGAGGAGCGCATGGCCACTCCCCAGCTGTTTTCCCTGGATGACGTATCGGAGCGGCACGCCCCGATACTCGGGGCCAAAGTGCTCCTGAACACGCTCTCGCCGATAGCCGACGACAATAACAATTTCCTTGAGCCCGGCATCGACGAGTGCGTCGAGGACGTGTTCGAGAATCGGCCGATTAGCGGCCGGGAGCATTGGTTTGGGCCGGTTACGGGTGAGCGGGCGGAGACGGGTTCCCTCACCCGCTGCGAGGACAACAGCGGTCCGGACACTCATACCCATCCTGATGGGAGAGGAGGGTTTCAACGTTCGGGCTTCCTACCAAACGAGTGGACGATCGGTCGGGAAAGGGCAATACATTTCGATACCGACCGTATTCTTCCTCTCATGCCTTACCCGTCGAGCCATGCGATCACCTCGGCCGTGTCCAGTACACTGACGCCAATGTCTCGAAGTTCCGCGAGGCCCGCATCGTAGGTCCCGGAGGTTGCTGATGGGACAAAGACGATGCGAAAATCTCGTTGGCTGGCATCGTACACGGTCGTTCGCGGGCAGTTCGGGAAGTTACACCCACAAACAACCACTGTATCGACGTCTCGTTCCGTCAGGAACTGCGCGAGTCCCGTCTCGTAAAACGCGCTCCACCTTGGTTTGTAGCGGATCCATTCGGCCGGGCCAATCGATTGAAACTCGCCCGCCAGGAGGCGATCTTCGTCGAGACCACCCGTGTCGGCAGGCGTTATTGCCGGAACTACTTCGGCACCGTCGCTGCCGGGCCGAACGATCGCCGCTCCATCCTCGATCGCCTCGCGTCGACACAGATCGACATTCGACCCGTCTTCGAGATACAACCGGACGAGGTGGACGATAGGCCGATTGAGGG
>CAZKGF010000236.1:0-3765 GCA_964552115.1 uncultured Halobacteriales archaeon | reverse complement strand
GGAACTCATGGCGTTTCGCGTGGGTATAGTGGCAGCGATCTATCTCGAAGAGTACGCTCCGGAGACCGGCCATCGCGGCCGACTGGCGAACCTCCTCGAGATCAACATTGCAAATCTCGCCGGCGTTCCCTCGGTCGTCTACGGACTCCTGGGTCTGGCGTTGTTCAACAACGCCCTCAACCTCGATCCGGGTATCGTCCTGGCAGCCGCAGCAACACTCGGGTTGCTCATCCTCCCTATCGTCATCGTCTCTTCCCAGGAGGCGATCCGGTCGGTGCCTGACTCGCTTCGCCAGGCCTCCTACGGCATGGGCGCCAGCCGGTGGCAGACGCTGCGTCGGGTTGTACTTCCCGAAGCCGTTCCGGGTATCCTCACCGGCACCATCCTGGCGCTCGGACGCGCCATCGGGGAGACAGCGCCGTTGATCATCATCGCTGTCCCGACGACCACGTTTACGGCGCCGGACGGCCTCCTGGCGAGCGGTGCAGCACTTCCCCTCAAAATCTTCTCCGCGTCCGCGAACGCCATTCCGGCTTACCGAAAGGGAGTCGTGGCAGCACTGGCGGTTGTATTGCTCGTCTTGATGTTGACCATGAACGCCGTCGCGATCGTTATCCGAAATCGGTATCAGCGCACCAAATGAACACGAATCAAATCAATCCATGAGTGACGGTGTCAACGAGGGAGAGGTCGCTCCCAGTGATCGCGAGGGACCCGGCGTGATCGAGATGGACACCGACGGGGAGCCAGTCGATACAGAGACCGGCGAGACCGTCCTCGAGACCCGGGAACTGAGCGTCCAGTATGGGAGCGAACAAGCCCTGGACGAGATCACCCTCGATATCTACGACCGTGAGGTGACCGCCATTATCGGTCCGTCGGGATGTGGGAAGTCGACCTTCCTCCGCTGTCTCAACCGGATGAACGACCTCGTCGAGTCCGCGACTATCGATGGGGAAGTCCGGTTCAATGGCGTCGACATCTACGGGTCCGACATCGATCCGGTCGCCCTCCGACGCCGGATCGGAATGGTCTTTCAACACCCCAATCCCTTTCCCAAAAGCATCTACGACAACGTCGCGTACGGCCTCCGGATTCAGGACCGGACGGACGATCTCGATGGGCGAGTCGAACGCGCTCTGAAGGACGCAGCCCTGTGGGACGAAGTCAACGACAAACTGGATCAGAGTGCAATGGATCTCTCGGGCGGGCAACAACAGCGACTTTGCATCGCCCGAGCGATCGCCGTTGATCCCGACGTGGTGCTGATGGACGAACCTGCGTCCGCACTCGACCCCATCGCGACGTCGAAGATCGAGGATCTCATTCAGTCACTGGCCGAGGAGTACACAGTCGTCATCGTGACCCACAACATGCAACAGGCCGCTCGGATCTCAGATCGGACCGCCGTCTTTCTCACTGGCGGCGAACTCGTCGAGTACGACGCCACGAACAAAATCTTCGAAAACCCCGATAGCCAACGGGTCGAGGATTATATTACGGGGAAGTTCGGATAATGAACACGATAAACATGTGTATCGATTCGTCATTCCCTGACCGATCGTCCAAACCACATTCCGAGGTGACGTGCCGTGCCTCGTGAAGACTACCAGGATAAACTCGAGCAACTCCGCCAAAACGTCCTCTATATGAGCGAACTCGTCCTGGATCGCCAGCGCAGAGCCCTCGAGGCACTCGACCAGAAGGACGAAGATCTCGCCTGGGAGATCATCGAAGGAGACCACCAGATCAACGAGCTGTACCTCCGCCTCGAACACGACTGTATCGATCTCCTCGCCCTCCAACAACCGGTCGCCTCCGACCTCCGTTTCATCGCCGCCTCGTTCAAAATCATCACGGACCTCGAACGCGTGGGCGATCTTGCTGTCAATCTCGCCGACTACAGTATGGACGCAGAACAGGATGTCTTCCCGGAGGTGGACATCCAGGCCATCGGCCACGAAACCATCGAGATGGTCGAAAACGCAATGACCGCCTACGCGAACGAGGTTGCCGACACCTGTTACGCGATCGCGGACCGGGACGACGACGTCGACGAACGGTGTGAACGGGCTTCAGAACTGGTCATGCGGGATCTGATCGAACGCCAGGACATCGAGGACGAGGCGGAGATCGAACGGACGATGCACGACGTCCATCGCATGTTATTGACGATCCGGGATCTAGAGCGGGTCGGCGACCACGCAGTCAATATCGCCGCGAGAACGCTCTACATGGTCGAAAACGACGACGACCTTCTGTACTAATCACGCACGAGAGTCAGCCGAATCGATTCCATCGCCGGTGATTCGAAACTGTGCAGTGTCTCCGACAGCCCGGGCATGGTGTTTGACCAGTCGAGCCCGGCGATTGCCGCCGCGAAAGCGCTCCAGGCGGACGATCACCGACGACCAGTGATCGAGCGTGTGCCCCCCGAGCGGGCGGGCCTGCTCTGCTTCGGGGTCCGTATAGACCTGGTTGGTGAACGCGACAGCCAAGTCGTGCTTGCGCGCCAATGAGAGCAAATGTGTGATCTGTCTGGCCACTGCCCTGAGCGCCTCGCCGTCTGCTTGCTGCGTCCGCTCCAGACGATAGAAGCCCGTCGCGCTATCGAGGACGATCAGCGAGACCTGTTCGGCAAAGTCCGCGGCATCCTGGACGGCCTCGCGTTGCTCATCGAAGGAATGAGCGTCTGAGATGATCACGCGGCCAGCGAGTTCCTCCAGAGTCGTATCTGGCCCAGCACGGGCAGCGGCGACCTGTTCTAGCCGGTCGACTGAGAGCCCCTCGGTGTCAATGTACAGCGCCGACTCGCCCCCAGCAGCAACCTCGATCGCCGCCGAGAGGACGACGTTGCTCTTGCCCGCAGCTGGCGGGCCGTAAAGTTGGGTGACGGCGGCTCGTTCTAGCCCGCCACCGAGGAGGTCGTCGAGGGGGGCCGCCCCCGTCGAAATCGGCTGGGTCACGGAGTGCGATAGCGCCCCACCGGGCAAAAGGACTCGCACCGACGCATTGTGGACCGAGGCTGGACGGAGGTCGGACGGACTTTGGACCGAGTTCGGAAAAGTATCAACACTGTTAGAGATGTGTCGCTACCTATGCAACCCACACGTCGAGAACTGCTAGCTGTTACTGCATCGTTCGTCACCCTTGCCGGGTGTTCGGGTGACGGTGGAAGCGGAGATGGCGGCGACGGTGGTAGTGATGGCGGCGACGGCGGAGGCGATGGAAGCTCGGATGGCGGTGACGGATCCGACGGCGGGTCCCAAGATGGGATGGACGGTTCGGTCACGGTTCAAGTCCGAGACCATCCCGACCTGGGTGAAATCCTCGTCGATAGCGAGGGCATGGCACTGTACATGTTCGACTCGGACGAACAGGGCAGTGGCGCCAGCACTTGTACCGGCGGGTGTCTGGACAATTGGCCAGCCCTCACGGTCGACGGCGATCCCGCTACTAGCGACAGCGTTGATGCCGAACTCACCACCTTCGAACGCGACGACGGGTCGACGCAGGTTTCGGCCAACGGGTGGCCGTTGTATTACTACATCGGTGACGAATCACCCGGTGACGTCGCAGGTCAGGGTCTCAATGACGTCTGGTGGGTGTTGCGCCCGGACGGCACCCCTGTGCGTGGAGATGGGGGCACTGACAGCGGTCAGTCTGCGAATGTCCAAGTCCGGTCCCATTCGGAGCACGGCGACATCCTCGTCGATAGCGAAGGCATGACGCTGTACATGTTCGACTCCGACGAGCGCGGGAGCG
>CAZKGF010000235.1:0-3806 GCA_964552115.1 uncultured Halobacteriales archaeon | reverse complement strand
GACACGATGCCGGATGACGAGACTGCGACGCCCGAACCAGGCACGCCGACGCCCGACGACGCGACGTCAGGGACCGACGAGGAGGAGACAACTCCGTTCGACTCCGGGACCCCCGTCATGGTACTCGTCACCGCTGTCGTGTTGGTGGTTTTGGGGCTGGTCGTGGTCCGCCGCCGGTCCTGATCCCGAAAGTGGCACTATCGATACCAAGACGGGACCGTCATCTGACCAATCGTGGGGAGGAAGTGGTTATCACCGTTCCATTTGATCGGGACGATACAGCTGATGCGACCGCTATCTCATAGGTATGATTCACCCTGATCGATGAGTAGCTCTGATTAGTTGGCTGGGACGTCCGGAAAAGCCATTTCTCGGTCATTAACGCCTCGACAGTATACCCGTGAAACCCAGGCACTACTCCTCGTCGGGGCATTTCCAGAGTTTTGCCCCATGCCACTCTGCTCTCAGATTACGGCTTTCGATGCGACGGTGCTCGGATTTCGAACCCTGGGTTCGCCCGCATAACTGGTGCTTTATCAGACCCGGCGAGATGTCTAAAGGAGTCACATTACTCGGTATGAAAAAATCGGTCGATCCCCCTAGTCGACGTGCCCGAGAACTCGATCTGTCTGCACGTCAGTACTGCACCCACACAGTGAGATGAATTCACGGATGAGCGAGGCGTTGTGGTACCCCGCGGACGATGACGTTCTCGCCATCCACGAGAGCATCGTCGCGGAGTACTCGAAGACAGAGCCGAAGAGAATCGCTGGGTCACCGTGGTTTTCGATAGTGAAATACTCATATGAGTAATCAAACTTCATGTTCGCCGTCAGTCGGGCGAAGAAAGCGGTCCTCCAGGCGCTGAGTGACCGCGACTGGACGCCGACGGTCCCGGCCGCGGATCTCGGAACGACGATGGAAAGCATCGATAACTACCTCGACGAACTCGCTGAGCACGTCCTCCTCCGAACCCGTCGGGTCCCAGCCAAGACCCGCCCGAAGACGGTCTACAGCATCGGCCGGGAGTTCGTCCAGTACCTCGTGGTCGCCCCCGGACGCGTCGAGGAGGGCGCGTTCGGACTCGACGACACGAAGAGCCCGCTCATCAGTCTCTGGTCGCTCCCGCAGGTGGCGTACCACCCGTTCCTCCAGGAGTACTGGTGGCAGCTGACGCACTCCCCAGGGGTCACCCTCGATACCGACATCCACACGGTCGGCGTCTTCGGATCGGTCGCCCGTGGTGAGGCTGACCCCGAGATCGACATCGACGTGCTGATCGTCACAACCGACGAGACGGCGGCCGAACGCGTGCGGAACCGAGTCGGTGCGGTCCGTATCGAGACGAACCGGGGGAGTCGGATCGTCATCGCCGAGGTCTATCCGATCGACGAGTATCGGGACAGCCTCGCCCGCGGGAGCCAGTTCCTCCAGACCGTCCTCCAGGAGCTCCATCCGGTATACGACCCCAATCGGATCTTCACTGGGCAGACAGCGACGTCTGAAGACACTGACGAGATTGAGGTCTCACCGTGTGAGTCGTGAGGAGCAGGCCGTCGCCTACATCGTGGAGGCCGAACGCACGCTCATGTCCGCCCGCAGCATCGCCGGGTCGGCTTCCGCAGCCGACCTGTTGTGGGCGCAGGCCGTGAAGAACGGATACGACGCCATCGAACAGGCCGTCTCGGCGGCGGTCGCCGCTCGTGGCGACCGCATCCCGCGTCGGCATCCCGCGACGATCAACGCGTTCCTCACCGAATACGACCCGCCCGCAAAACTCGAGGACCGGCTGCTCGAGTGGCTCCATCGCCGGAGTGATGCCCTGTCCGTCGACATCTGCGGTGAGGACGTCACCGTCCGCCACGAGCGGTTCGATCAGACGGACGCCGAGGAAATTCTCGCCGACGCTGAAGCCGTGATCGAGTACGTAACCGCGAAACTGGCCTGAGGAGACGGGACGCCCACTGGTCCTTCATCGTCGCCCGATCGCCCGGCCGACAGACGATCACCACACTGACCGGGGCAGTGCTCGTGGGAGGAGTTCGCTCCCTATCTCGGGTGTGACATCCACGGCGGGCTCGACGGAGCGTCCCACGTGGCGACGCCGTTCAACAGCCATGTTTTTTCGGCGCCGCCACGGGCGTCGGCGCGCTCTCAAAGGGCGTCGACTGAGATCAGATGTCGACACGAAGTCAACTCCGATTCCAGCGCCTGTCAGATGACGACCACGGGCCGATCGCCCAGCTCTACCGCCATTCGGACGGCTATCCAGAGGCAGTCCTGCCGGCACTGCAACGATTGCAGCTCGTCCTGCGGACGACGCGGAGTGAACGCGGGCCATCCTATACGGCAGCGACGTTCGTCCACGTCGAGAAGTGCCGGGCCATGCAGTTCTCCCTCGGTAGGGGCCCCGGGGGATCCATCACCGGGACCACTCGCGAGGACGTCCTCGACGTCCGAAGCTGGGTGGCCCTCGAGCAGCCGGGCTTTCTCATGGGCTATGGTGTCGAGGATCCGGCCCACGGGATTCATGGCGACGAGGAGTACCTCTACGTCGTCGAGCTCCCCGAGGCCGATTTCGTCAACCCGCAGGAGACGGGTGACTGGCACGTGAAGGTATCCGATCACTGTGGCTTCCCGCGATGGGACGGACCCACCGACCGAGCCTTCGAGTCGGCGAATTGGCAATACGAGGGGCCACTTGGTGAGGCGACCGAGGCCCTCGGGATCGAGCCGGGCCGAGCGACTGACATAGACGGCGCCGAACGGGCCGGCAGATAACTGGCCCCATCCTTTTCACATGACGGAGAGTTATCCTCGGTGATAAGATATAATACGAGATGATACCTAATGATACAACTGTGCCAATAGACAGGGACGAGTTCGAGACGATAACGGGGGAGGACGGCGATTTCATCGACCTCGCGGGTGAGACTACACAAGGGAGAGTCTTTCAGTTCCTGCTCCAACACGCCGATCAGGCGTTCAGACAGCGAGAACTCGTGGCCGCCATCGACGTGCCCCGGGGCAGCGTCGGACCAACGCTCCATCGGCTCGAGCAGCGTGGGCTCGTGGTCCATCGAGATCGATTCTGGGCCGTCTCGGACACCGAGCACGCCGTCGCGGCGGCGGGCAACCTCACCGCCGTGACAGCCGATGAACGAGACGAGGGCTTCACGGCGACGGACGTCGAGACGTGGATGGAGAACGCGGTGGACCCGATCGAGTCCCTCGACAACACGGAGTCGTCGTAGGCAATGGTTTCCGCGGGAACAGTGGTGTGGGCCCCCGATCCGTTCAAGCCAGGGCAGGGCAGGCCGCGGCCGTGGTTGGTGTTGTCCGGGGACACGCTGCCGTATGCAGACGAGGAATCGATTGCCGTGGCACTCACGACGCAAACACACCATCCAGGGAGCCTCGCGGTCCCACGTAACGCCTGGGTGAAAGGGGACCCGAAGCAACGAAGCCACGTCCTCCCCTGGACAGTCGCCACGTTGAAACACGCGGTGCACGTCGTTGGCCGGCAGGGAACATTGACCGAATCGTTCACTGACGACGTGCGGACCGCGACGATATCCTATCTACAATCATCACAGGCAACGGGAGCGGCCGGGCGATGATTCCAACGATACAGTCAGGGTTCCGAGGAGATACGCGTCAGTCCACGGAGACAGATCCGGAGGTCGCGATTGAGTTCTTCGACGTCCCCTGGTGGGGTAGCCCCGTCGACAATGCTTTCGAGCCGGGGACATGGCAATACGAGGGGCCACTGGGCGAGGGAATCGAGGCACTCGGAATCGAACGCG
>CAZKGF010000234.1:0-3814 GCA_964552115.1 uncultured Halobacteriales archaeon | reverse complement strand
TGTGTGATATTCGTCGCCGCCACCCGTTCTGCGCTCCGGAACGAAGGCAGACTATGGCGACGACGATTCAGACTCCGGCCGCCGATGAATCCTGTGCCTACTGTGGATCGGACATCTTCGACCACGATCCGATTTGCGTCCGGGACTGTACGCAAGACTGTGGCTCGCCCACCTATTTTTGCAACTACGCGTGCCTCGCTGCATATATCGAGGACAACGAGATGGTTTTCGGTGACGCCTGTGACTGGTCGCCCGAGTAGGGACGCTGGTGCAAGTGAGGGCAGTTTTCGATCCATTCCTCGCCAATGGACCGAAATATACAGTGTCTGGGGCCAAGTCCACGCATCATGACTCCAACAGTCGACGAACTCCGCGACGAGATTCGTCAGTCAGTCGGACGACACGATAGACTCGAATCTACCGCGTTCACCAAGGAGGCACTGGCGGCGATTTGTGCTGCAGTCGACGAGGAGATCGAACGCACCCGATTACCTCCGAAAGCCCAGATGCGGGCCGATATTCTGTCTGCGATCAGGGAGGATGATGTCGATTCAGCCGAGGTTGAGCGCCCGTTTCGTAAGGCAGAACTCGAAGCGGTGGCTCGTGCATTGGAGCAGCGGTAATCGCTCCAGACTCCCGCGGTCTCCGGTTTGTCCTGGCCAGACAACTGCTACCCGGTGCCCGCCGCCCCTTCGAGTGGCCCGCTCCTGTTCGAAAATGTCACTCAGCATCTGGGGTCGTCCGTTCCCCAATGGCTCGATGCGGGCGTCGGCTGCCGTAGACTCATCCTATCCGAACACGGATTATCACATTCGGCCGCATGCCGCAGGAGCACGATCACAATTTGTTACCCTACCCGAGACTTCCCCATCGCGGTTTCGACCGCTTCGATGGCGTCGATCGGAACGTCGAACTCCTCTGAAATTTCCTCTCGTTCGGCGGCCGAGAGGCCGTGTCTTGTCTCGTCGTGCTGATTCGCTGTGGCCATTGGTTCGAAAGTTTCGTCGTTGACCGCCAACGAGACGGCATCCCATCGATTGTAATGGCCCATGGCGTCGAAGTAGGCCTTCGTTGCTCGACGTTCGTCCCGGTCGAACTCGGCCGTCAGGAGCCCCTCCTCGTCGATCAGCGGTCCGGCTTTGACGATACCGGCCGGATTGATGAGCATGCTCCCACCGGCCGCGACGTTAAATCCCAATTCTCCATCAGAGAAGCCCTGCGGGCTGCCCTCGCTCATGTACGCCGAACAGACGGCGACGAATGACTGCGTCTCGAAGGCGTATTCTCGCATCGCTGGATACATGTCACACGTTTCGATAGCGTCGCGGTTTGCGGCACGAGATTTGTCTCCGGGATGGCCGTGTTGTTCCCAAAAACCAGGCCAGACAGCGGCGTGTATCTCTTCGCCCAGTGCCGTCAGCGCCGCCTTCGAGAGGGTCATGTGATTTTCGTAGCAGATCAGCCCGCCCAGCCGCCCGATGTCCGTTGGATAGGTAGCCAGACTGGACGGATCGCCTCGTCCCCAGACGGCGCGTTCTTCGTGGGTTGGCATGAGCTTGCGATGTCGGCCCCGGAGCTCGCCCTCGCGATCGAAGTAGAAAATGGCGTTATACAGCGTTTCACTCCCGTGGCGATCGCTGAGTTCGTTCGTTCCCAGCACGAGATGGAGATTGGCTTCGGCGACCGCGTCGCCGAGTATCTCGACCGCATCGTCGTCGACGTGAAGGCTGTTTTTCTGGAGGTCGACCATCAAGTCAGTCCACCGGGGAATGGAGACGCTGCCCCGCCAATAGGGGTACCCAGGGAAATACGTCTCCGGAAAGACGACCAGATCTGCTCCCTCGTCGCCCGCCCGCTCGATCCATTTGCACGTCTTGTCGAGTGTTGCCTCCTTGTCGTGATACACCGGCTCGATCTGTGCAGCAGCAAGTGTGAACGATTCTGCCAACATAGGGACCTCGTCGCACGGGTTATCAATAGAAGTTCGTGACAGACCCTGCGCGCTAGGTCAGGAAGCCGCGGAATCGCTGCTATCGCGTTCCTGGATCCGTACCGACGAAATTCGGGTGCCTTCGACGCCCAGTACCTCGATCGTGTATCCAGCCGCATCGACGGAATCACCGGGTTCTGGCGCACGGTCGAGTTGCTCGTATACGAGGCCGCCGATCGTCTCGACCTCCTCGCTCTCGAAGTCACTCCCGATTTCCTCGTTGACGACAGAGAGCAAGACGCCGCCATCGACATCGTATCCCCCCTCTTCACCCGGCCGGATCGTGTGTTCGCGTTCTTCCACGTCGAATACGTCGCGGAGATCTCCAACGATTGCCTCGACCACGTCTTCGACCGTCGCGATTCCTTCAAACGACCCCCATTCGTCGATGACGGCGGCCATCTGCTGGTGTTCTCCCCTGAACTGAATCAAGAGATCACTGATTGCCGTCGTTTCCGGAACGATAATGATATCGTGGGCAAGCTCTCCGGCCGTCGTCGACGCTCCCGCGTCCGCGGCTTCCCCCGCGCGGAGCACGTCTTTGACGTCGATGAAGCCGAGTACCTGGTCGGGATCGTCCGCCTCGAACACCGGATACCGTGTGTGACCGGCCTCGAAAATGGTGGATTTGAGTTCGGCAAGGGTGGCGTCGGCGGGAACGCCAACCACGTCCGGTCGTGGCACCATGACTTCCCGGACGACCATGTCGTCAAGTTCGAATACGCGTTCGATCATCGCCACTTCCGCGACGTCGATGGTTCCTTCTTCGCCGGATCGGGCGAGGACCCGTCGAATTTCGCGCTCGCCCAGCGTTTCTTCCGTTTCGGAGGCTGGGGGAATCCCGAGGAGCCGTGTGAACGCGTTGGCGGCCCCATTGAAGACGACGATTCCCGGATAGAAGAGGAGGTAGAAGAGCTTCATCGGTGGCGCAAGGAACAGCGAGAGGCGTTCGGTCTTGGCGATCGCGATCGTCTTTGGAGCGAGTTCGCCAAAGACCACGTGCAGAAATGTGATGATGCTGAACCCGATCGCGAACGCGAAGAGGTGGATGAGACTAGCGGGGAGGACCGACTCGAGGAAAGGTTGAAGGAGTGCTGCGACGGCGGGTTCGCCAACCCAGCCCAGTCCCAGTGAGGCGATGGTGATGCCGAGTTGGGTTACAGCGAGGTAGTTGTCGAGGTCGGCCATCACGTCCTCGAGTGCCCCCGCGCCGGTCCGGCCTTCCTCGACGAGTTGTTCGACCGACGTGCCACGGATTCGGACGAACGCAAACTCCGCGGCGACGAAAAAGCCATTCAGCACTACCAGAAACAACGCGACGACGAGTTGTGTCGCAGACAACGCGACGTTTACCATCGCCGTCTCCGCATGGCTGTGTAGGTGGCTCGCAGTGTATCCATACCACGTACTCGCTGTCGATCCACTAAAATGCTCGAAAGAATGTGTGGGCAATTCGTCCCGACATTCTGTCGTCCAACGGCGGAGAAACGGATTTCCTGATTTGTGTCCCGGGCTCAGTCACGAACTGTTGATTGGTCAAATGCTCGTGACGGAGTCCGTTCAGTATCTGGAACTGGTCCCGCCCCCGCAAGACGGACACATGATTGTGGCGATTCAGTCGTCGCTGTCCGTCTCCGAATCGTCGGTATCGGCCCGGACGTCCTCCCCGACGAGCGCGATGTGTCCGTAGTTGAGACCCGCAACGAACACCGAGCCACCGATGGTGTTCCCGACGGTCGTCGCGACGAGAAAGCGGCCGAACTCGACGGGGGTGGCGCCAGCCCCGAGGAACATTGCACCGAGCACCTCCGTCGTCCCGAGGAT
>CAZKGF010000233.1:0-3840 GCA_964552115.1 uncultured Halobacteriales archaeon | reverse complement strand
ACTTGTCGACGATTTTCCCGCCAGCCTGCCCGAAGCCGATCATCGCGAGTTTCATGACTTTAGCTTAAACGGATCCTATACGATCGCACGCTTAAGTGTTTTCCCCGGAGACCAGACAAATCCGGGTTTGCTCCCGGCCTCGGTCGGTGTTTTAGGCTCAATACGCCTCTGTCTCGGCCTGGTGGAGCCACTCACGAAACTTTGTCATGTCATCTTGATTAACGGAGAATGCTTCGATATCGTTTTCGGTGACTACCAGGTCGGTGTCGATGGATTTGGCCTGATCCGTTCCCATCGGAATGAACGGGAGGGGATCAACGAGTCGCAAACCCACCTTTGCGATCGGCATCGGGATGGGGAGTATCCGAACCGATCGATTTCCAGCCCGGTAGATCGCTTTCGTAGCTTCGGCGAGCGTGAGTCTCTCCGGCCCACCAAGCTCGTAGCACTCCCCTGCACGGTCATCGTCTGTGACACCCGCCGCGAGCATCGGAGCCAGGTCTCCAACCCAAATTGGTTGATACTGGACACGGCCACCGCCCGGGAGCCCTGTGACAATGGGGGTCGTCACGAACCGGATGAAGTCGACGAACTCACAGCCGTCGCCGAAGACGATCGTGGGCCGATAAATGACCCACTCCATGTCGGACGACCGGACGAGTTGCTCGGCCTCGCCTTTCGTCCGTAGAAAGTTCGACGCTGAGCCGGGATCGGCACCGATGCCGGACATTTGGACGAACCGTTCGACGCCGTGTTCCTCCGCCGCACGCACGCAATGCTGTGTTCCCTCCCGGTTTATCCGGTCGTACATTTCCCCGCCGCCTCGGGGCTTGAACAGCGGTGACAGGGCGACCAGATTGACCGCAACATCGCGGCCCGCGAAGGCCGATTCGATCGAGTCGTAGGCAGTCACGTCGCCGGTGAGCGTCGTGACTCCGTCGGGCAGTGAACCGGCCTCGGGATCACGAGCCAGTGCAGTCACCTCGTGGCCCCGATCGAAAAGTACCTCGCACAGATGCTGGCCGATGAATCCAGTTCCGCCGACCACGAGTACGTCCATACTCCACCTTGGCCCCGCCGCCCCGTAAACGTTAGAGCACGAGTCCCGAGCCGTTCGGTTAAGAACCCCCCGTGTGTAGCGGGCCCATGCTCATCACGCTTGAGGGCCTCGACGGAAGCGGAAAAACGACGGCATGGGAGGCACTCCAAGCATCAGATGTGCTACCCCCCGAGACCACGTTCACGCGGGAACCAACCGACTCGTGGTACGGGGAGGCTGTGGCGCGATCGCTCTCGGATCCCGAGGCCGACCCCTTGGCAGAACTGTTTTTATACACTGCCGATCACGCTGCTCATTTATCCGAAACCGTCGAGCCGGCCTTACAGTCGGGGAATATCGTTATTTCGGACCGGTATTCGGACTCCAGATACGCCTATCAAGGGGCTGTGCTTGAGGGCGTCGTCGACGAACCGGTTTCGTTCGTGCAGTCCATACACGAACCCTGGACGCGGCCTCCTGACGCCACACTCTACCTCGACGTAGATCCCGAGACTGCAGCAAATCGGTCGGATTCCGCCAATAAGTTCGAAACGGCGGCCCACCTCGCAACGGTCCAAGACATCTACGAGCACCTCCTCGCAACCGAGCCCGATCGATTCATCCGAATTGACGCCTCCCAACCCGAACCGGCAGTGGTCTCAGCTGTCCTTTCTGCCGTCGGGTCGCTTCTCGAGTGAGGGCTACTGGCTGCGACGTCGGGAAGGCTCGTCCGGCAAATCCAACTCGCCAGGAGCGGGCATCCAAAAGAAGTCGAATGCGACACCGAGCGCTAACGGAAGGACGAGCAAGACGCCCAGAGCCACTGTCGGACTTCCAAGGTCCGGACCGAGTCTGAGCACGCCACTTCCAATGTAGATAACCGCGAGTTGGACGACCGGGACGATGAACACCGTATAGATCGCACTCCCCCAGTCAGTGACGAGTTGAACCCGAAAGAACCGCGTCAGGAGGGCAGCCACTGCGGTATTGGCGAAGCAAATGCCAAGCAGGCCGACGGCATCAACCGGGGTGACCATGTGAAACGTATCCGGCCGATCCCTATGGGAATGTCGCTCGTTACGCGGGCTTAGCCGAGTCCGATATATGTCCTCGTGTCCGCAACACCATCGATCCCGCGGATGCCCGTCGCCACATCGTGAAGGACATCGTATATCTCGGCCGTCTCGGCTTCGACGATAATGTCAAACTCGCCAGCGACGACGTGGGCCTCCCGGACACCGTCGAGATCGCCGATCGCGGCGATGACCGACGGAGACGACCCTGCGTCGGTCTTCACCATGATAAAGGCCCGAACCATCGGTAGGCCATGTTACTGAATGACATACTAAAAGCCTTCCCCACAGACATGGATTTCCCGTGAGTACCTTTATTCCCGGGCTCGTCGTACAGTGTGCCATGCAATTCCTTATCGTGGGTGCCGGTCGCGTCGGCCTGAGGACGGCGCGCTCGCTCCGCGAGAGCGGCCACGAGGCAATCCTCGTCGAGCCCGACGAGTCTGCCACCGCTCGTGCAGTTGAGGAAGGATTCGATGTCGTGGCCGGAGACGGGACCGACGAAGAGACGTTGATCGACGCTGGGATCGAGGAAACTGACGCACTCGGTGCACTAACCGGGGATCTCAACGACAATTTCGCTGCGTGTCTGATCGCGAAACAGTACGACTGTCGGACCGTTCTTCGCATCGACGAGGACTACCGCGAGGAAATTTACCGTCAATACGCCGACGATGTCGACGAAGTGATCTACCCGGAGCGGCTCGGGGCGATCGCCGCCAAAAACGCCCTCCTTGGGGGCAATATCCGGGCAATCGCTGATATCGCCAAGGAATTGCAACTGGTCGCATTCCGGACCACCGAATCCTCGCCCATGCTTGGATACAGTCTGAGCGAACTCGAACTCCCGGCAAATGCCCAGTTGCTGGCTTTTGGCAAGGCCGGTGGTCCATTGGCATTACCGACGTCGGACGAGACACTCGAATTGGGGGATGAACTGGTTATTCTGTGTGGCTTCGACCGACTTGCCGACGTCCGCAACCTGATTGTCGGAGAATCAGGTCGGGCCGCCGTTGGAGGTGTTTGAATTCGTGGTACGTGCGTACGTGATGGTCAAAGCACATACGGGAGAGGCAGACCGTCTCAAGCGCGAAATCGCGGCGATTGACGGGGTGGAGAACGTTCACATTGTCGCCGGCGACGTGGATTTAATCGCTGTTGTCGAAGTGGAGTCGCCTGCAGCAGTCAAGGACGTCGCGGCGACATATATCCAGGCTATCGAGGGTGTCGAAACCACCCAAACCTACGTTGCAATGGACTAGAGTGGGGTCCCACCCTCGGTGCCGCCACCTCGACTCGCCGCCGCGCCGAGCAAGTCCGCCACTGGTGGCTTGTACTCGTAACCAGGAATGACACTCTCCACATACGTTCCCTCGACGTATTCGACGAATGCCTTGGCGATCGAGGCCGCCTGTGCTGGGTTGTCCCATTCGAACCGATAGGTAACGGCGAGTCCCTCGGTTCCCTCCGCAAACTGAAATCCCTCGAGACTTACGTCGAGACGAGTGGCGGCCGGCGCGTCTGCGAGACGGCGTTCCATGGTCTCGAACCAGCCCCGGGCGACAGCTGCCCCGACCTCATCCTCGGTAACCTTCGATAGGTCTGGCACGCCGACGCGCACGACATAGTGGTAGCCCTCGTCCGTTGCACCAGGTTCGACCGTCAGTGAGGCTTCGAAGACGGTCGTTTCGACCTCGTAAGCGTTTTGGGATCGAGAAAACGCCTCAC
>CAZKGF010000232.1:0-3850 GCA_964552115.1 uncultured Halobacteriales archaeon | reverse complement strand
GCGAGGGCCGGATCGATTTTCCCCAACCGAGCCACGAGCGAGGTTGGGCCCACAATCCAGATCAGGAGGCCGATCGACACAACGGAAATCGCCACCCCGCCACCGAGCGTGATCCACCGTCGATGGGTGGAGCGATTTCCGTCCATGCCGTTCTGGGGGGTTCGGCTGGGGCTTAACTCCTGTCGTCGCGGGTAGCTACAGGAATGTCCGACGGGTGTCGGAAGGATTTAGGCGAGGCTGGGGCAAGCCTTTCTCCACGAGTCGGCGGGTCACGTGATACCGCCGTCGATCATCGAGGACTAGCATGGGAACCAACTCAGTAGACCACCCAGAGCGGGCGATCGACGCGGCATCGAACTACGATTACCGCGGCCCCGATGGGGCCGACGACGATCTGGTCAGAGCGCTCGAGTCCCGGGTCGAGGGGGAGGTCCGCTTTGACGACTACTCCCGACAACTGTACGCCACAGATGCGAGTATCTACGAAGTAACGCCGATCGGCGTCGTGTTTCCCCGCTCGACGGGCGACGTTGCAGCTGTCGTCGAGTACTGTGCGGACAACGAAATTCCAGTCTTGCCCCGTGGCGGTGGGACGAGTCTTGCTGGTCAGACGGTCAACGAGGCTGTCGTCCTCGATTTCACGCGCCACATGGACAGCCTTACCGAGGTTGACCCAGGGGCCCAGGAGGTAACGGCCCAACCGGGAATTACGCTTGGTGCGCTCAATGGCGCCATCGCCGACCACGATCTCAAGTTCGCTCCCGATCCTGCCTGGGGAGACAAGAGCGTCCTTGGGGGTGCGATCGGAAACAATTCGACAGGCGCACATTCGCTAAAATACGGGAAGACCGACGCGTATATCGAGTCGTGTGAGGTCGTGTTGGCAGACGGGACGGTCACGACATTTGGTGAGATCACCCGGGAAACGTTGCGTGACCGGGCGGATCCCGACGGCGATAGAGAGGCACAGATCTATGCCGAACTCGACCGCATTCTGACAGAAAAGGGGGCGTTGATCGAGGAACGGTATCCCGACCTCAAGCGCAACGTCTCCGGGTACAACCTGGATTTCGTCGCCCAGGACGCTGCAGACGGGACACTGAATCTCGCCTCATTACTGGCCGGGAGTGAGGGTACTCTGGCAATCGTGACTGAGGCGACTGTCTCGCTCGAACCGATCCCGGAGACGAAATCGATGGCGATGCTTACCTATGACGATTTGCTCGAGGCTTTACGTGACGTTCCAGCCATTCTCGACCACGAGCCAGCAGCGCTGGAAGTCCTCGATGACGTCCTGATCGACCTGGCAAGAGAGTCCGCCGAGTTTGCAGACGTCGTCGAAATCTTGCCGGACGGCACGGAGGCTGTGCTGTTGGTCGAGTTTTATGCCGAATCGGACGAGGCCGGTCGCACCTACGTCGAGGAACTGCTCGCGGATCGTCGTGACGGTGGGGATCGTCCACCGTCGGCGGAGTCCGCCCCCGTTCGGGCGTTCGACGCCTTGCAAGCGCACGCGGCGGACGAACGGGCGAAATTCTGGAAACTCCGGAAGTCCGGGCTCCCGATCCTGCTTTCTCGAACGACTGACGAAAAGCACATTTCATTCATCGAGGATACGGCGGTTCCACCCGAGAACCTCGCCGAGTACGTGGCCGACTTCCAGGAACTGCTTGGGGAGTACCATACGATGGCCTCTATCTACGCCCACGCCGGGCCTGGAGTGTTGCATATTCGGCCCTTGATCAACACCAAGACGGACCAGGGCGTCGAGATGATGGAGTCGATCGCCAGCGAGGTGACCGATTTAGTCGTCGACTACGGCGGGAGCGTCTCTGGCGAGCACGGAGACGGGCGGGCCCGGACACAGTGGAGCCGAAAGCTGTACGGCGAAGAATTATGGGAAGCGTTTCGCGCTCTCAAATCCGCATTCGATCCCCAGTGGCTGTTGAATCCCGGCCAGGTCTGTGGAGAGGTGGATATGACTGAGTCACTCCGGTTCGATTCCGAGTACGACTTCGACATGGGCTTCGAGCCAACACTCGAGTGGGAGAATGAAAACGGCATGCAGGGGATGGTCGAACTCTGTCACGGCTGTGGGGGGTGTCGGGGCCCACAGGAAACGACCGGCGGTGTCATGTGTCCGACCTACCGCGCTGCTGACGAGGAGATCACGTCGACCCGTGGCAGGGCGATTATGCTCCGCCAAGCCATGAGCGGGGATCTTCCGGAGGATCCGACGAATGACGAATTCATGCACGAGGTCTTGGACCTCTGTATCGGGTGCAAAGGGTGTGCGATCGACTGTCCGAGCGAAGTCGATATGGCCAAACTCAAAGCGGAGGTTACCCACGCACATCATCAGGAGTCGGGTGCAAGTCTCCGGGACCGCCTGTTCGCACACATCGATCGCCTCGCCTACCTCGGGAGTGCCTTCGCCCCGCTTTCGAATCTCGCCACGGCTGTTCCTGGCGCTCGTGCAGTCCTGGAGCGGACTGTCGGAATCGCCCGAGATCGAACGCTACCGACGTTCGAACGCACCACGCTCAAAGCCTGGTTCGCTGATCGTGGTCCACGCGTTTCAGCCGAGCAAGCGTCACGACGGGTCCTGTTGTTCCCGGACACGTACACCAACTACAGCCATCCCCAGATTGGTCGGGCAGCAGTCCGCGTTCTCGAGGCTGCAGACGTCCACGTCCAAGTCGCCGAACCAACCGATAGTGGACGCCCGCCCCACTCGAAGGGATTTCTCGACCGGTCACGAGCCATCGCTCGGGACAACGTGGCTCACTTCGAACCTCAAGTTTCGGCCGGGTGGGATATCGTCCACGTCGAGCCGTCGGATGCGGTCATGTTCCAATCCGATTATCTGGATCTGCTCTCCGGACCGGACGTCGAGCGCGTCGCCGAAGCGACCTACGGGCTCTGTGAGTACCTCGATACTTTCGACCTCGTCGAAAACATCGACTGGGACGCACCATCGGAAACGTTGACGTACCACGGTCACTGCCATCAGAAGGCGACTCGAAAAGATCATCACGCAGTTGGCGTGCTTCGCAAAGCGGGGTACGCGGTCGATCCGCTGGACTCCGGTTGCTGCGGGATGGCTGGCAGTTTCGGTTACGAGTCCGAACATTTCGCAATGAGTCGAGCGATCGCCGATATTCTGTTCGAGCAAGTGGCCAACAGTGGTGGCGAAACCGTGGTTGCACCCGGGGCGTCGTGTCGAACCCAACTCGGTGATTGGGAGCGACTCGATGACGTCCCACCCCACCCAGTCGAAAAGTTGTCGGAGGCCTGTTGATCGACATGTGTGGACGGCCGTGGTGTTTGCATACTGCCATATCGGCTGACAGATTAGATGCGAATGCTGTCCCTGTGACACCGATCCCCTCTGTCGATTATCAGGAATTTAGCATATGTCAATCGAAATGTGTTTGTGGTGTGTGATGGTAGAGCCAATGTTTAAGCGGTGGCCGGGAGATAGTCCGACGACCGGTGTATGGTAGAGGTGCAACGGCCTGTCGTGTTGCTTTGGTGGGACGACACCGGGCTTCGGGGGGACTATGTCGACACGCTCGCTGCGGAATTCGGCATCCGGGTCGTCAGGGAGCAGGACGAACTCGAACAGTTGCTCGAGGAACCCATCGAGGTCCTGCTCGTCCCCGTCGAATCCTTAGACGATTCGGTTGAATCGGCCGTATCCCGCCTCTGTGCGGGCGACTCGATTCCGCCGATCGCCGGGCTCCTTCCCCCGGAAGCCGATGCGAGTGACATCCCCGAGCGCGTACAGGCCCTTCGCGTCCCCGTCGAGGCCGCGGACCTTTTTGGCGGCTTCACTGGCGGGAGTCGG
>CAZKGF010000231.1:0-3851 GCA_964552115.1 uncultured Halobacteriales archaeon | reverse complement strand
CGAATATCTTCGATGTGAGCACTATTGCAATTGTCGCTGAGCAGCTCGAGATGGCCGTTCGCCACGTTCAATGGATTTCTGAGGTCGTGTGAAACCACTTGGGCAAACTCGTCCAACCGTTCGTTCTGCCGTTCGATCTCACGCTCGCGATCCTTGCGTTCCGTGATGTCCCGTGCATTGACGATGATCCCCTCGATGACGGGGTCTGCCAGCTGGTTTGTTCCCCGGACGTCCAACCATGCCCAAGATCCATCCGCGCGTTCAACTTTGAATTCACCCTGTTTTTCGACATCCGACTCCGATCGCAATGCCTCGAAGAGGGTCTCGGCTACTTGCTCGTGGTCTGGATGGACGTACTCACTCAATCTCGCCCCAGTGAGTGTGGACGGCGCGTACCCAAGCACCCGCTCGATCGAGGGGCTGACGTATTCGATCGTCCCGTTCGCTGTAAGGACCGCGATTATATCCGTGGAGTGTTGGAGGTAGGATTGCTGGCGTTGCAATTCTTGTTCGCGTGCTTTACGTTCCGTGATGTCCCGGACATTTACCAAAACGCCTTGAATCAAACTATCGTCGAGAAAATTCCGCCCTCGAACTTCGAGCCACCGAGTCGACCCATCGTTTGCCTCTGAGCGAAACTCGACGGTCACCTCACGATCCGTGTCCTCGATAATTTCAGCCAATGCCTCAGCTGCGTGGTCAAGGTCGTCAGGATGGACAAATTCGAACGCATCGTTCCCGATAATCTGTTCCTGGGAGTATCCCATCACCCGCTCGATCGCCGGGGACACGTATCTGACGTTCCCCATTTCGTTGACGATCAGCACGTAATCCGAGGAATGTTCGAGGATACGACTGTACCACTCAGACCGTTCTTCGACTTCCTGCTCGGCCCGATACTGTCCCACCGCATTCTTGATTCGGTTGGCTAATACGGTATACTGATCAGTCCCTGACCCTTTTTGGAGATAGTCCGTCACACCGCGCGAAATCGCTTCACTGGCGATTTCTTCACTTCCTTTACCCGTAAACAGAATGAATGGAAGGTCCGCATTTCGCGACCGGACTTCGTCGAGAAACTCCAATCCGTCCATTGTCGGCATCTCGTAGTCGCTGACGATGCAATCGATGGGACGAGTTTCGACGAGTTCGAGCGCGCTCTCCGGCGAATTTTCGGTGATTACCTCGAATTCGATGTCTTCCTGGCCGAGAAAGGTCGGGGTAAGCTCTGTCAGCGCCTCATCGTCGTCCAGGTGCAATACTCGGATTGTAGACGACGAGGAAGGCGCTAGTACGTCGACCATCGGGTCACCGGATGGCTACTCATATATCAACCGGAATAATGTTTTTGCATGATTAGTGGTAGTATCAAGTGTGTTGGACGCTGGGGATCGAGGCAAACTCGCCGGCGGAGATATTGAATTGCTGTCATTATGACACTTCAAGCTAGTCGGTCGTACAGTGCAGATCGCGTTTCGCGGCTCGGATCCCACGCCATCGTGGTCGGTGCTGGTATCGGAGGATTGTTGGCCAGTCGTATCCTGGCTGATGCGTACGATCGCGTGACTATCGTCGAGCGCGACGCTCTGCCCGCATCTCCTACACCGAGACGCGGTATTCCACAAAGCCGACACGTTCATGCACTTCTCGAGGCTGGAAGGGCAGCGTTGGACGACCTCTGTCCTGGGTTTTGTGCGTCCGTCGAATCGCGAGACGGAGTGACGATCGATGCGGCGACAGAATTCGGCTACTTCCACGGTGGTGCGTTCCTGGCTGACGGACCAGAACGGCTCCCGATGCTCTGTGCGAGCCGCCCACTGTTCGAACACGTGCTTCGGACCCACGTGGACGACCTCGATGGCGTCTCTATCCGTTCCCCAGCCCACTGCAAACAGTTTCGACTGAATGAGGCGGGAACGAAGGTAAATGGCGTCGACTTCGTCGGCCCTGATGGGATCGAGAAAACCATGGATGGCGACTTGGTCGTCGACGCCACCGGACGGGCCTCACGGACGCCGCGGTGGTTGGCCCAACATGGGTATTCCCCTCCACCAGAAGCCACCGTCAACATCGATTTGGCCTATAGTACCGTCGAAGTGCAACGCCCACCGGGCGAAGAATGGGGCACCCTTATAGCCCCTTCTAGGGACTCGCACCGCGGCGGAACCATCGTTCCAATCGAAGGAAACCGGTGGTTGGTCACGTTGTTCGGACTGCATGGAGATCATCCCCCGACAGACAGTCGGATGTTGAAGGAATTTGCGAGCACGTTACCAACACCGACGATCGAAGACCTCCTTGACAGCCATCGAATAGTGGGCGACGGCGTGGAACACTATCCGTTTGCGGCGAACAGATGGCGTCAGTACGACGAGCTGAGTAGATTTCCTGACGGGTTAGTCGTGATCGGGGATGCCGTCGCGAGTTTCAATCCAATTTACGGTCAGGGTATGTCGGTGGCCGCGCTCGATGCACTGGAGCTTCACTATGCTTTGGCAGCTGGGAGTCGAAATCTTCCAAAGCGCTATTTCGACCGAATCAGTAACGTCATCGCCACCGTTTGGCGGATGGCCGTCTGCGTCGACTTTCAATTCGATGAGACTGTCGGCGACAAACCGCGGGGGACAGCTGTGTTCAATTGGTACCTGTCTCGTGTGATACAGGCGGCCCACACCGACGGTACCGTGACGGACGCACTTGCACGGGTGCTGCGTCTCGAACGTTCCCCGAAAGCACTCTTGGGGCCTCGGATCGCTGCCCGAGCCCTACGTCCATTTTGAGCGGCCCGCTATCACGATATCACTTCAGACCTGTTGTCGCGAGGTGGTAGCGAAGGACTTCTTCGGTCCCTTCGATAAAGGGCTGGATATCCATTGTGGATAGATCGTCATTTTGAGAATGTAACTGGGCGTACTGGCGTTCCCACCTGGAGAGAAACTCCTCTTCGATCCCAGTCTCACCGATACGCTCGATTAATTCATCTGCGATCTCCGGATTTTCGGCGGCGGTTCGTAACTCCCCTGGCGTAACCACGCCTCGATCGAGAGCAGCTACGATTGGCCCGGCGCTGAAATCACCTTCCCGCAACTCGCGTTCCCAGGTACTAACCCAGTTGCCGATCCTGGCCATAACCTGAGCGGACGAGATAACATCACGCAAGGTGCCAAAGTCCTCACGGACCGATTGCGGGGAGTGCATTAAATCAATATCGGCATAGGCGAACATCACCATATTGTGCGACTCGTACCGTTCGAGATCGCTCACCGTTGCCAGGCCAGGATTGTTGATCACGAGGTCACTGTACTCGATTGCAGAGATAGCCTGCTTGATGTCGAACCGAAATAATTCCGCATATTCCTCGTACGCTGGGGCCCGTTGGATTCGCGTTTGAATGGCATTCCAGACCCGCTGTGTGAACGCAACGTACTGACTGTTGACCCCCCTCCGGGTTGGATCCGGTTCCTGCGTTGTCGAAGGCAGTTTTGCGAGCTCGTCGAACGTCGCCCGATCTTGGTGTTTCTCGAGAAGGTCATCGAGAAGCGTGATGAACAGAATGGTAATGGTCTTGTAAAGCGGAACGTCCTCGGTATATTCCTCATAAACGCAGGGCAGAGTGTTTTGCGGAGCCAAACGATGGACCCACTTCCACATAAACGGTGGTCTGGCGTACTCGAGGGATTGGTACGCATCCACTAACTCTTGGATTTCCTCGGGGAGCGTGTGGGCTCCAACATCCGCGAGGAGGCGGTTTACTTCAGCCTGTTCAATGGCCGGACTGGATGTCCCGGTGGTCGAATCTGTATCGAGGTGTCGAATCGTGTCGGATAAATCTCTCCGCAATGCTGTCATTT
>CAZKGF010000230.1:0-3871 GCA_964552115.1 uncultured Halobacteriales archaeon | reverse complement strand
TTCAAACGCGAGGTCACGGTGAACGACGAGTTCTTGGCGCACCAGCGCGACGGCAAGCACACACTGATCGCCGCGAACCCGTTCCGTTCAGTTCCGACGTGGGGTCGAAGCTTCAATCGTCCAGAGGAGAGTTCGGGTCCGAGTCCGGCCTGTCGCTCGGCTCGTCGATGTCGCGCCGAACGGCCGGATCCCCGGTTTCGACGAGTGCGGCATCGCCCGATTCCACGAGGACGTCACGGCCGCCGACGTCCCCCTCGAGGTCGGTGAGTGCGTCGAAAACGCCCGAGTCGAAGAGGACCGGGTTTCCCCGCTTGCGGTCGAAGGCAGCTGCGAGTGCGTCATACGCCGTCTGCTGGTGCACTGCAAGGAGGGCATCGATCGTCGCCGGAGTGACGAACGGCATATCCCCGAGCGCAACGACCACCGCGTCCGCGTCGTCGTTCGCGACTGCCTCGATGCCGGTCGCGACGGACGTGCTCTGGCCGGCGGCATAGTCCTCGTTCTCGACGGTGTCGACGTCGAGGTCCTCGATGGCACTGCGGACCGCCGGAGCCTCGTGACCCACTACGACGACGACGCCGGCGAGATCGGTTGCCAGTAGCGGCTTCACCGACTGGCGAACCATTGGTTCGCCATCGATCGCTTCGAGGAGCTTGTTCCGGTCGCCGTAGCGCGAGCTGGTTCCCGCGGCGAGCACCACGCCCCAGACGTCGCCACCGTCTCCTCGGGATGGGGACGGTGTTTGGACGACGGGGAGTGAGCCATCGTCACTCATTCGAGTGTCGGGTACGGCGTCACTTCGACAGTCGTCTCGGCCCGAAGCTGGGACTGGGTGGTCACGATGCCGTCAGCGCGCGTGGCCCTCGTGCTGGAGGAGACGACGCTCGGATCGAAGGTTTCCTCGTACACGGCGAGTGGAGACTCGACGTGACCCATCGGGATTGCTCGGTCGTCCTCGAGGACGACGGGGACGGCGTACTCGAAGCCCTCTGGACCGAGGTCCACGTCCACTGCCATCGTTGCTTCGACAGTGGGCCTCGCTGTGTCACCAGTGAAAAACGGTCGCATCACGAGGGTGGCAATCGTGTGTGCACCGAGGGGCTTCCCGGGGATGGCAAAGGCGACTGCGCCAGGGAGTTTGGCGACGGCGATGGGCTTGCCGGGCCGAACCCGAACCCGATGGAACAGTACCTCGCCGAGGTCGTCCAGCGCTCGGACGATGTAATCCTTGTGCCCGACACTCGTGCCGCCAGTCGTGATCACGACGTCGTGCGTGTCCGCCAGGTTGCTGATTCGGTCACGAACGCGGTCGTACTCGTCAGGGACCGTGCCCTCGTCCGTCGCTTCGTGCCCCCACGATCGGACGAGGCCGGCGAGCATGTCCGAGTCCAGTTCCTTTGCTCGGTCCTCGTGGATCTCGGTGCCGGTCGCCAGGACGCCCGCAGAGAATGGCGTTCTGACGGTGATTTCCTCGATTTCCAGATCGCCGAGGAGAATTGCGTCCTTCGGTGAGAGACGCTCCCCGGCCTCGTATAGCCGTTCGCCGGCGGCGACGTTGCTACCCCGCTGGTACACGTACGTCCCCGGTTCGATCGTGGCGCCGGTCAGCTGTCCATCCTTGACCGTCGCTTTTTCCCGTTTCAATACGGCGTTTGCACGTTCGGGAAGGGGCGCACCAGTCGCAATACGGATGGCCTCGCCGGGCTCAATTTCTGGTGGTTCGCTCTCCGGGAACGCCTCATCGCCCACGACCGAAAGCGGGTAATCGACGTTCACATCGAACGCGAACCCGTCCATGGTCGCGTGATCGTGGGCCGGCAGGTCCCCCTCGGCCACGATGTCGTCAGCCAGTACTCGCCTGGAGACTGCGTCGGGCGTCACCACCTCCGTCGGCTGCTCCTGGAGTGCAGTCGCCCGGAGATCGAGAACGCATTCGACGGCTGCCTCCCGCCACAGCATGCCGTCGTTATCGTGGGCCATGGGGGTGGATTTCGGTCGCTCGATCTAAAGGGTTTCCGGGCAGATATGTCGCCTCCCCAGCGAGAGCGGCATCTGGGCTTACGAGCCAGGGTGAACCGCCTGGCGTCACACTCATTGCGCAGGGGAGTCGATACGGTCGTGAATGGGCCCCTCCTGCTCTTTCAGTCGCCCCCCCGACCGGCTGTTGTGGACGGCGAGGGCTTCGCTTACGATGCTCAGCGCGATCTGTATTGGCTCCCCGCCTCCTAGATCGAGACCGACGGGTGTCGAGATCCGATCGAGGTCTGCGGCCGACAGCGTCGTTCCGTCGGCATCGAGCTCCTCGCGGAGTTCCTCGAATCGCTCTCTCGGGCCCATAAGGCCGAGGTACGGTGCCTCTGACTCCTCGAGAAGCGTCTCAATGGCGAGTCGATCGTCAACCAGGTTGTGGGACATCAACACCGCGTAGGTCAGTTCGTCCGCGTGCTCGGCCACGTCAGTCGGGTGGGTGACGACCACCTCGTGGGCCTGGGGGAATTCGTCGATTGTAGATTGGGACCCGCGCGGTGATGCAACGATTACCTCGAATCCGACCAGACGCCCGATTCGCGCGACCGGATTGATGTCGTTTTGTGAGCCGAACAGGAGCAGTCGCGGCACTGGCTCGACACGGTCGGCGAATATCGTCATGTCGCCGTCCTGGGCGTCGAACGAGACGGTCGTCGAGCCCGTAGTGTCGCTGAGATCATTAGCCCAGGATGCGCGCGTTGTATCAGAGTCACCGGCGATTGGATCGCGACCGTCGACTGGGAGATGGGTGTCGTCGGCGTCCAGGACGGTGCGGTCCCCGACGCTAACGTTGGTGCTGTCTGATGCGACGACAGTGAAGACTGTGACTTGGTCTCTGTCCATCACGGTATCCACAGCCGGTCGGAGCGATTCGTCGACCGGTTCGAGGAAGATGTCGATGACACCGTTACAGCCGAGCCCCAGTCCCCACTCGTCGCCCTCCATAAGGTCGAACGTCTCGACGCGGGGCTGACTGTCGTCCAACACTTCAGTTCCCAAATCGACGAGTGGGCCTTCCAGACAGCCTGCGGTGATCGCACCGAGACTTGACTCGCCCGAATTAATGAGCATCTTCGCGCCCGGGCGACGGTAGGCCGAGCCCTCGACATCGACGATCGTCGCCAGCACCGCCGGCTCGTCCTGATCCAACCGACGCCGGAGTTCGCGATACAGTCCCGCGACAGAGATGCTCCATGGATCGGAGAGACCCGTATCGGTCATGCCTGGTAATCCGTTAGATAGCGATCCTTATCTGTCCTCCGGGCAACGTAGCGACGAGGCCAGTGCGCTAAATCAGTCACTTATCGATGTGGGTCGTCATCCATTCGAATAGCACCGATACGTAGGTGTAGATCATCAGAATCAGCCACCGGTGTGGTGATGGATGTACACGCTGAGAGCAGCGAAAACGACCGCGTTGTCGACTGGACAATTAGTTTGATACTAGATATACATTGCCAGATTGAATAACTGCGCGATTACCAGGTCGACTGGTCGTTCTTCACTCGGAATCTAGACGAGGTGACTGTACTGACGGCTGACAAAGGATGCGAGTAGGGGCGGCTTCGTCACGAACTCCATTCTGAGGACGCCAAACCCGCGATCAGGCACCGTGAATTCGGCTGGCACAGCGTCGCCAACGATGTATTGCTCGATGGTGGAAATCACCATCAATGTTCGAATGTCGGATGACGGTTTTCGTATTGCAGAGCAAATATGGCGAAATCGTCCCCGTTCGTACCAAGTTCAGTTAGTTTCGCGAACTCGTTCACGGTGTGTTGTCAGAACGGTTTAACCGGTGTTTGGCGGCTCAAACACACGAATTTTGGTGTCTAAACGAGGT
>CAZKGF010000229.1:0-3881 GCA_964552115.1 uncultured Halobacteriales archaeon | reverse complement strand
TGAAACATGGATGCCCCGCCGATGCTTTGGGTGCCAGTAGTCTCGGTCGGTATCTCATTCGGAGGCACCTCATCAGTTTCCTCAGAGCCTCCCTCGCTATTGCCGGAACAGCCAGCCACGCCCGCAAGGCCGACAGCGCCGACTGCTGCTAGATACTCTCGGCGTGAGCGATTCTCCCGTGTCACGAAAGGTGTGTGAGAGAGACGTGTAATAAAACCCAAACAGTTTCACCGAGTCTCTACTCTCGTGGTCTCGAATACCCCGTTCACTGCATCTCAGCTTCTTTCTTTCATCTTGCAGTAAATGCGGTAGGTGGTCATTCGTCTGTACAGAGCAGGCGCTGCTACTTCGATTCGGTATCGAAGTGTGCTGCATACGCGCCCTGTATTCAGCACGGCTCTTGGAACCTATCACCGATTGAGGGTTTCAACACGGGCACTCATTCCAAATTGACTTGTTCCTGTCCCGCCTTTTGGATTCATGATCGTCTTACCTCCGGATAGCACATCGCTATCTGCTTGGTTGAGCCTTGCACTCATTGGAGGCTATGTCGCCTTATGGGTACACGAGGGGAGTCACTATTTTGTAGGCAAACTCGGGGGGACAGGTCCTAGAATACGCTTCAAATACTGGGTGTTTCCCGTAGAGGTCACTCATGTGAAGATCGAAACGATGGATTCCGGTATTATTCGATTGTCTGGACTGTCACCGTTCCTTTGGGTGCCATCGATCCCTGTTGCCTGTATCGTTTTTGCGATCACCCTCCACCCAGTCGTACTACTTCTGTTGGTGGTCCTATCTGCAGCCGTTCTCGGCAGTTCTGTCAGCGATGCCCGAGCCTTTTGCGACCCGGAAGCGTTCCGACACCGCTCCATCGAAGGAGAATTAGACTCGACAATGTTGGTAGAGCGCGCAGTGTACCGAGCTTTCGGCCGGATCGCCAGTTAACTATTCATCCCCATGACGTTAGTCGCGTGTCCTCGGTATCGCGGAGGTACCGCTCAATTCGGGGCTCGTCCCAACCGAGCGGCGAGAGGACACTCTCTGCTGCCCGCACCAACAGCATCGAATAGAACTCTGGATCATAGCCCTCCGCCTCAAAATGCAACCGGACGCGCCCCATCGACTTCTTGTCGTCGTCAACCACGACGTAGCGAACGTCCTGCCCGGGCGATCGACCAATCCCGTGGGCGTCGTATCGCTCGAGTGCGGCTACTGTGCGCGTTCGCTGATCATAGGCCTCCCCCGGTTTCGAAGCACGCGTCCTAATGACGAGGTCCTGTGGATTGATCGCGCCACTCCGGAGTTCGTTCTGGTGGCGCGCCAGCCGATCAGCGACCGCCTCGGGCTCCCGGTATTCGTCCAGTGTCTCGATGAAGTCGCGCTGGATGTCTGCGATGAATTTCGGCGTCGACCGCTGGCGACACTCGATCCCGCGGAACTTGTACTCATCTGCCCCCGCAACCCTCCCGAAGTATTTCGTCAGGGCACCGCCATGGCCATCCTTCAGAGGAACGAACGCCACCCACTCGAAGTCGTCCTCGTGCTCCAGTTTGATGTCTTGGGCATCGGTGATGCCGCACACACCTCTCGGATCGGGGCGTGGTCTGCATCTCGCGGGGTCACCCAGAGGCTGTCTACGATTCCATGAAGGACATGCCAGCCGGCCGACTCGAGCGTTTGTTTGGCGTCGAGCAACACCTCGCGGCCGAAGGCGTTGATCGACTCGTGGACCTCGATGCGGCCGAACTTGCTGTTGTTGAACCCTTGGTAACCGAACACGTCACGAGAATCCACTTCAGCGCCTCTGATCGTCCTTCGAGGCGCTCGCGCTCGTCCGGATCATCCGTCTCCTGAATCCGGTGTTTGATCGCGGCGCGGTCGTCGATAATCGGCTGAAGAACGCCGGAACGAACCCCGGTCTGTCGCAGACGCTATAGCCCAATCCAGGCATGTCGTCGGTATCGTGACAGTCACACCGGACCGTCTCCGGGCTCAGATTGTTGACGCACATGATGTTGGGAAATAACGACGCGAAGTCGACCTTGACGACATCCTCGTGAAATCCGACATCGGGCTCGAACGTCACCGACTCACGGTCTGCGTCGTGGAGCGTCCGGGCCAGCTTGTACGACTCCGCCTCCCACGCACGCCACGGCACGATGACGCCACGACGGTGCGCTTCGCGAATTTAGATGGCGGTGAAGAGTGTTACCGATCGAGCCCCACGAAACCTCCTGGAGCGGCTTATACGACCACTCGACGAGGTCCACCATACCCGGGATACCACCGGAGCCCATGAGGAAGCTGTTCGACCGATCGACAATCACCCGACCCGGCACGTCGTACCGGGCAGGGGAGTGACCGACCCGGCCTTAGTTCTCGAAAGTGCCCCCGTTGGTAAGGCAGGGACACCCGGCTGCCGGCCGATCTGGGTCTCGAAATCGAAATCGTCTGCCCAGTCCTGTAACAGTGGGATGAGGTCGCCCGTCGAGAGGATCGGGACGTCCGGTTCGGTCTGCCGGCGTCTTTCGATGACGACATTCGGTGAATCTCCAACCGGCTCACCGTTGCGTTCGATCTCGGAACATCGTCGAGTCGACCGAGACCTGGACCCGGCTCCGCCCGCACCACGCGAAGGACGACGGGGTCATCGACGGGGCGCTCCCCGTCTGAAAAACTCGAGCTCTGCTACTCGTCAGTGGAGTCGTACACCCCGCGACCGTCGGCCTCGACTTCGGCGTCATCGAGATCGGGAGCGCCGGCCTCGTCGACCCACGCCTGGATCTCCTCGTCGGTCGGCTGGTCATGGTCGGCGAACTCCTCGCGGAGCACCTGCCGGGTCTTGTCCGACACCCTCAATTCGTCGTTTTCGCTCATCGGTCGCATCGAACCTCCTCACCAACCGTTTGCGATGCGCCGTGAAATACCCCCCGGCGTCGTCGAGGGCGTCCCGCAGGTCGACGGGCGGGAAGGATCATCGACGGGGCATTGCCCGAATGAGAGGGTGTTACTGGCCTGCTTCCAGCCACTCTTGGTGAAAGTCCTCCATCCCTTCGAGCGGCTCGGCGTCGTCGAGGTCGGGCCACTGATCTTGCCTCTCCCGGCTCTGTTTCTCAAACTCGTAGGGGTCGTACTCCTCACCTCGCTCGGCGGCCATTTCGGCCTGGGCCTGGTGGTGCTCGGCCGACAGCCGTAGGTCCGGCCGGTCGAACTCCTCGACATCAGGTACTTCTACAGCCATTTTTCGAGCCTCTGTGTCATGTCTTCGGCCTTCTCCCGTAAATACTCGGTGTCCGGCATCGCCTCGTCCGACGGCTAGGCCGGCTAGTGGTCGAGTTTGTCAACCCGGCTGCTGTCCGGGTGATGACTGTCAAGATAGAGTCCGGGCCCCTCGACATCCTGATAGGGCGACCCGTTGGCGTCGTGGTCGAATCGGGCGACCTGCACCCACGTGCCGGCGTGTCAGTATTCCAATTGGAGAAGGAGCGTGATCGACTGGCCGCCCCGTGTGGGGTCGATGCGGGGGACCGGCATGGAGTGACTTGGTCGGGCCCAGAAGTATGCCTCAGCCACAAGGGGTTGCTGGACGTGATAATCGAGACTCTTCAGTCAGATCGTCAAACCGCTCTTTTCGTGGAGTACCGTCGGACGAACGGCCGGAATTACCCCTCAGAGTTTCTGGCCGGTTTATCTCCCTCCAAGGCCACGTTCTTGAACTGACCCCATTGCCTCCAGCCATTACCCTTCAAACCCAGCCGATTCTCTCGGTCCTGACGACCGTCTGAGGCTGAGAGTGGCATCGTGCGACGGTCGTCGACGCCCCGTCGTACGCGTCGCGAAGATCCACTCGATCACGAGCATCACTACCGGGCGTCCCT
>CAZKGF010000228.1:0-3904 GCA_964552115.1 uncultured Halobacteriales archaeon | reverse complement strand
ACACTCAGTGGGGAAGTCAACCCTTCCAACGACGGCAGGAGTACTGTCAACCGAACGCGCTTCCTCCCACGACTGCAGTCGTGGGTTTCCGCGCTGTTCAACCTATGAGGGAGACACCGCGGTCGGCACCCTCTTCGGGAGCAACGTGACAGACTCACTTCTCTCGTTCGGATTAGGTGCGTTGGTCGGGGGCTTCGCCATCGAGCAGTCGACTGGGCCAATGTCCTCGGCAGTGTATATGATGATCGTCGCCACGATTGTGGTCGGCGCATTCTACGTCAACGAAGGAATCAGTCGGCGTGGGGCCATCGGGTGTTTGACGTTGTACGCACCCGTGTCTGTGCTGTAGTCCACCGGACGGTGTCAGGAAAGGCCTGGCCCGTCACTCCGACTCCCGCCGGTCTATCTCGCCCGTTTCCTCGAAGAAGGTCCCGATCAACTCCTGTTGTGCGCCACGGAGGTGTTCGTGAAGCGTTGGGGGAGCTAGTTCTAACGACTCGGCGATTTCCTTGGCGTTCGATCCCCGTGGCCAATCGAAGTAGCCGGCCGAATACGCGGCGTGAAGCACTGAGTATTGGCGATCGGTCAACTTGTTCTCTAACGCCTGTCTGAAATCTTCGGTCGACTGGAAGTCGCGTTCGGTCTCTCTCTTGGCCACCAGATCGATGTCGTCGAACGTCTCCCGGAGCGACTCGACGACGGTCCGGACGTCGGCCTCTGGAGCAACTGCTGCAGTCAGGTGGCCCTGTCCGTCATCGACGGTCATCGACTCGACGTTTCCGCCGGCGTCAATGAGCGAGCGGACGATCGTCGAACTATTGACTTGGCATTCGTACAGGTGTTCCTCGCTGGTTTCGGCGATGCCTCGAACCCGAGTGATCGCGTCCATTTCAGCTGCCGTATTGAGGACGGTATCCGATGGAGCACCGGTGACCTCGAGGTAACTCGTGAGTTCTCCGTCGGCCCCTGGAACGAACCCCTTCAGTTCGATGTGTGAGTTCGTCTGTGCGGACAACGCCACGAAGACGTCTTGTCGATCGGAGACGTCGAATTCGAGTTCAACCACCGTGTCTGCAAGCATTAGTTTCTTGCTCTCCACGGAGTTGATCGCGTTGGCGATGCTGTCCCCGAGTTCCGAAAGCACGGAGACTTCCCGATCGTCAAAGACACCTTCTTGATCAGTGTAGACGTTCAAAACACCGTATACTGTGTCTCTATAGATCAACGGAATGACCGCTCCGGCGGTGAACGGATCGTCGTCATCAGCGGAGTTTGGATCGACCAGGCCAGGGCCACCCCCGGCGGTGAGATCGTCGACGACTTGGACCGACTCGGACCTGACCGCTTGGGCGATCGCGCCGCCACCGCCGTCGGCGACCACATCTTCGTCCAATGCTTCTCGACTGCCCGCGACGACCCGAGGCGTCGTCTCATCGAACCCAACGGTGTAGTCACCGATCCAGGCAAGTTCGTACGGGTCAGCGTTGACGAGTCGTTCACACGTCGTTTGCTCGATCTCTTCCCGGCTCGTCGCGACTACCAGTTGTTTATCGATGTCTCGAATGACAGAGGTGATCCGTTGGAGTCGCTCGAGCTTTTCTTTCAAGTCCTGAATACGTTCGGATTCTCGGGCAGCCTCAGCGTCACTTCGCAACTCCTGTGCTGCGTCAGGGTCACGGAGATTCTCCTGGTCACGTTTTTCGAGCGCCTCGGATTTCGACTCGAGTGCAAAGTATTCCTGGGCCTCTGGGTCGAAGCCTGCGCGAAGCAGTAATTCGTCGACCGTCTCGACGAGTTTCGACTGTGTGACCGGCTTCACGAGGTATTCGTCGAACGGAAGTTCGATGATGTCCGTGTCCGGTTCGACAGCCGTGAGCATCGCTACTTGGCACTCGAGGTCCTGCTGGCGAATATCCTCCAATACCGAGTCCCCAGGAACCCCTGGCATCCGCCGATCGAGCAGGACGATATCGAAGTCCGGTCCGATACTTCTTCGCGCCTGGGCTCCGCCATACGCGGTTTCGACATCACACCGATCCGAGAGCCAGACGGAGTACGTGTCTGCCAGATCCTCGTCGTCGTCGACAACTAATACTTTTGGCGTCCCTGAACGTTCGGCAAACGGCTTTGATTCACTGGTCTCACTCATTCTCTACTCCATATTGCTCCGGATCTCCGGAGCTACTAGATGGCTTGCTGTCCGTCAGCATGTCCCCTTGATATCCCATTACCAACCTATTTTTAGTCAATATAAAGCCTTTCTCCCAATTGGTATCAGGTGACTCTGCGTAATTCGGCTGCCGTGCGACGGAATCGGGCTCTATGAGACTATGCTAGAGGTCTTCGTTGGTGCTGGCGAGTTTCGGCCCAGTCCATGGATGATTTGGAGCGGGGATTAGGCCAGAGATCTTTCGTGTATCCGGGTCTGGGAATGACGACGATGACGGACGAATCCTTTCACCCCGAGCCACCCTTTCGCTACGAGTGTATAGACTGCCAAGAGCGGTTCGTTCCGGACGATATCCCTGACCACGACCCAACAGACGAATTAATCGTCTGCCCCGATTGCGGTGGCACGCTGCGGAACGTTTCTACATCGTCCCGAGAGTGACCTCCTCGCCGGAAATGGCGAGATTCTCTCCCGAAGAATATAGGTGCCACCAGTATCACGTGTATTCGAATACGATCGCCTTGTGGTACGAGCCGGTGTCCGTATCGGGCTTCAATCGGCCGGTTCGCGCTCGACGACTTCCACACCGCGAATCTCGAAGCGTGCACCGCCTGTGTCGGACGCCAATACGTCGACATCCCACCCGTGTGCATTTGCGACCTGGCGGACGATGCTGAGACCGAAGCCACGGCCGTGGTCCGAAGTCGAGTAGCCACTCGTGAATGCTCGTTCCCGTTCGTCTGCCGGGATGCCTGAGCCATCGTCCGCAACGTAAAAGCCGCGTCCATCGGCGAGGTTTCCGACGGTGACGGTCACAGCATCCCCACCGTGTTCGATGGCATTCCGAAAGAGATTCTCCATGAGTTGTCGTGCCCGACTCCGATCGGCCAAGATGGTGAGGGTGGTCTCTATGGAGAGTGTTGCAGATGCTGTCTGCACGCCGTCCCAACTCGCCTTCGCGAGTGAGTCGATTGCTACTTCCACCGGATCATGGACCTGTTCACCGCTTTCGGCGAGCGTCAGAAGGGACTCGATGAGCTCCATCATCCGCTCGTGGGCGTTCCGAATATTTTCAATGTGATCGCTATCGCAATTGTTACTGAGCAGTTCGAGATGGCCACTCGCAACGTTCAAAGGATTTCTGAGGTCGTGTGAGACCACTTGGGCAAATTCGTCCAATCGTTCGTTCTGCCGTTCGATCTCGTGCTCGCGATCTTTGCGTTCGGTGATGTCCCGTGCGTTGACGATGATGCCCTCGATAATTGGATCTGCCAACTGGTTCGTTCCCCGGACGTCTAACCACGCCCAGGATCCATCTGCACGCTGAACTTTGAATTCACCCCGTTTTTCGACGTCAGACTCGGATCGCAATGATTCGAAGAGGGATTCGGCTATCTGTTCGTGGTCCGGATGGACGTATTCATCCAATGGCACGCCGGTGAGTGTGGACGGCGTGTATCCCAAGACCCGCTCGATCGAAGGGCTGATGTATTCGACTATCCCGTCAGCTGTGAGAACCGCGATTATGTCGGTGGAGTGTTGGAGGTAGGACTGCTGGCGTTGCAGTTCCTGCTCGCGCGTTTTTCGTTGCGTGATGTCACGGACATTTACCAAAACCCCTTGAATCAAACTATCGTCGAGAAAATTCCGTCCTCGAACTTCGAGCCACCGGGTCGACCCATCGCTCGCCTCCGAGCGAAATTCGATGGTCACCTCCCGATCTGTATCCTCGAT
>CAZKGF010000227.1:0-3914 GCA_964552115.1 uncultured Halobacteriales archaeon | reverse complement strand
GTCGATAGCGAAGGCATGACGCTGTACATGTTCGACTCCGACGAGCGCGGGAGCGCAGCGAGTGCGTGTTCGGGCGGGTGTGCAGAGAATTGGCCCCCGCTGACGACCGACGGTGACCCGGTCACTGGCGATGGCGTCATGGCCGAGCTCACGACCTTCGAGCGCGGGGATGGCTCCACGCAGATCGCCGCCAATGGCTGGCCGTTGTACTACTTTGCAAACGACGAACAGCCCGGGGATGCCACCGGGCAGGGTGCCAACGACGTGTGGTGGGTGCTCGATCCGTCTGGCTCGCCCAAACAGGCCCAGTCATCCGGGCCGTACTAGTCCGCCACACACCCGCGGCTTTTCGGACGCCTGCTTCGACGGACACCATTGTTACTGACGACCAGCGACAGTTGCTCCGAGAGTGCGAGTTCGGACGAGTGCTTTCGTTCGGGATCCGTTCACGCCCGGAAGAACATTCGAATCGTCCCGCCGTCAATCAGCCAAGTCGGTCGTCGCGGAGACGGGCGGTCCGAACCGCCCGTCGGTGTCCAGACGGGCCGGGTGTTGGCTACAAGTTCGAGGGGCCCGTCGGCGCCGCCGGGGCGGCACGGCGTCGCCACCAGGACCCCGTGAACGCGTGCACAGTCCCGGCCGCTACCAGACCACCGGTGACGTCACGCAGTGGCCCGGTTCCCCACCGAAAACCTCGGCCACACATGACGGGGCAAACGGCCCGCCGCCCCATTCGGTGTCACCGGTCGCCAGTGGCCGGAACCGTGCGTTTTGTGCTTTTGTGTCACCACTATAGGCATTATCCGAACTCGGTCCAAACTGTCTCCGAATCAGGTCCGCATGGTTCTGCTCGTTACTGACGGGTGATGCCCACGAGAGCGAGCAACGCGAGTGTCTCCAGGCCACACAACGCAAACACGCCGGCCTGTAGGGCCGGTTCGACGGCCTGATACCAGCCCAAGAAATCGTCGTGCAGGAAGTACAGGCCGACCCAGACGATGTTTTCGAGGAGGAGAAACCCCCCGACGATCAGTAGGCCCAGCGTGTGGCGAGCACCGTGCGTTCGATAGGCCCGCAGCCAGATACTGCCCAGCCAGAGGAGGAGCAAGACGTTCACGCCGGCGGCGACGCGAGCACCGCTCAGCCAGAGACTCATTGTCTCACCCCTAGAAGACGTGTGGTGAAATACGCTGTCCAAATTTCGTCCATACTACTCGCTCCCATCGGCAATATCCTCGATTATGTCCCAGTGAGCACGCGCCTGATCAGTGGGCAAGTAGACGACCCCGTACTCCTCGCCCTGAGACGTCACCACGTTGTTCTCCTCGAGAACATCTAGGTGGTGGCGAACGGTCGTGTAGTCGTAGTCCAGTGCATCGGCGAGCTGGTTGGCGTTTCGTGGGCGGTCGTCGAGAGCTTGAAGGATCTCGACCCGTGTCGGTCCCCCACGCGTACTGGCGAGGACGTACCACAGAACGCCTTCCATGCCCTCGTGTGACCGCCGGCCGCGTTGTAAATACTCCGGCGGCGGCTCCCGGCTCAGTGATCGTCCCGAAACGCCCGCTCTGCCAGGCGTTGGACCGTTCTAATCGGTCGATCGGTCGCCCGAGCCACCCGTAGTGCGTCGTCGAACTCCGCACTACAGTCAAAGCGCGTGCCATCGTCGGTCGTCCCGACTTTGACGCCGATCTCGTAGATCTCACCGTCGAGTTCGATCGAGACGGTTTCGAGACGGCGATCCGCCACCCACCGATGGCTCACACCGCGTTCGCGAACCCCCAGCGTTCCTGTCTCGGCGGCCAACCGCTCGGCGACCCGTTCGGCGTCGCCGGGGAGACAGACGACCGTAATCAGGTGACCCGGTCGGGATTTCTTCATCGTCAGCGGGGCGATCGCAACGTCGCGGGCCCCCACCGCTGTAAGCGTCTCCTGGAGTCCGCCGAGTACCTCCGGAGAGACGTCATCGACGGCCGTCTCGAGCACGGTGATTTCCTCGCGCCTGAGGCCGCCCTCGCCCTCACCCACCAAAGCCCGGAGGACGTTTGGGCGGTGATCGAATTGACGGTCGCCCGCGCCGTAGCCAGTCGCCTCGAGGGTCAGTGCCGGGACGTGATCCACCCCCTCGGCCAGTTCTGCGAGAATCGCCGCACCCGTCGGCGTCAACAGTTCGACCTCCTCGGGGCCACCCCGAAGCGACCACTCGGCTCCCGCGGCGATTTCGACTACCGCCGGAACCGGCACGGGATAGGTCCCGTGGCTCATTTCGACGGTCCCGGCACCCGCCGCGACCGGTGTCGTGACGACGTGCTCGACGCCGAGATCCTCAACCAGCAGACACACCCCAACGACGTCGGCGATGGCGTCGTCGGCGCCAACTTCGTGAAAATGGGTCTCGTGGAGGTCGGTGCCGTGAACGGTGGCTTCGGCCTCGCCCAACCGTTCGCAGATGGCGAGCGCCCGCGCCTCCACAGACGGTGCGAGGTCGAGCCCTTCGACGATCTCGATCACCTCGGGATAGTGCCGGTGGGGACCGCCCCCCTCGAGGTGGCCGTGCGCGTCTGCCTGGTCGTCTGCAGTGACGACATCGACGGCAGTGGCCCTGATCCCCGTTCTGGTGACCGACTCGACCTCGTAGGCAACGTCCAAAGCGGCCTCGACGGACGTCAACCGCGACCGGTCGGCACCCGCCGCCAGGAGCGCCCCCAACAGCATGTCGCCGCTAGCACCCGTCTGGCCGTCGAAGGCGAGGGTTCGCATACGCTCGGGGAGGGATGCCAGCCTAATAGCACCCCCGGACTCCCGTCGATCGCCGAACGTGCCACCACCGACCGCCGGTAGCAAAAAGCATATCTCCGGCCACCAACGAGGTGCCAACACGTCCCAGTCCACAATGAACGAAGTCCAACTCGAGGTGGCCAAAGCCTACCCGAACGATTCGGGGCGGGGGATCGCCCGCCTAGACCCCGACACACTGTTGCACCTCAAGCTCGCGCCAGGCGACATCATCGAACTCGATGGGGCCGACACGACGGCGGCCAAAGTCTGGCGAGCCGACCGACAGGACTGGAATACGGACACGGTTCGGATCGACGGCTTCACGCGGCAAAACGCAGACGTTGGCATCGGCGAACGCGTCGAGATTCGCAAAGCCGATGCCGAGAAGGCCGACTCGCTGGTCCTCGCCCCACCGGAGGAGGCCAGCGTGCAGTTCGGTTCGGACGCGGCAGGGATGGTCAAACGACAGATCCTCAAGCGGCCCGTCGTCGAGCGTGACATCGTCCCGGTGATGTCCTCGACGAATCACCCGTTCATGCGGTCGCCCGGACAGGCCATCCCGTTGATCGCCGTCGAATCCGAACCCGACGGCGTCGTCCTCATCACCGAGGACACCGAGGTCGAACTCCGCGAAGAACCGATTTCGGGGTTCGACAAGACGGGCGGGGGTATCACCTACGAAGACATCGGCGGCCTTCAAAACGAGATCCAACGGGTGCGCGAGATGGTCGAGTTGCCGATGAAACACCCGCAGATCTTCCAGAAACTGGGCATCGAGCCACCCCAGGGGGTGTTGCTCCACGGGCCGCCTGGCACCGGTAAAACGCTTCTAGCCAAAGCTGTCGCCAACGAGACGTCGGCGAGTTTCTTCTCGATCGCGGGCCCGGAGATCATCTCGAAATACTACGGGGAAAGCGAACAACAACTCCGAGAGATATTCGAAGACGCAAGCGAAGAGGCACCGGCGATCATCTTCATCGACGAACTCGATTCGATCGCGCCCAAGCGCGAAGACGTCACCGGTGAAGTCGAACGCCGGGTCGTGGCCCAACTGTTGACGATGATGGACGGCCTCGAATCGCGCGGCCAGGTGATCGTCATCGCGGCGACCAACCGGGTCGACAGCGTCGATCCCGCCC
>CAZKGF010000226.1:1345-3967 GCA_964552115.1 uncultured Halobacteriales archaeon | reverse complement strand
CCGGGCGACGAGATCTGGTGCATCCCCCAGTGCGTTCGTTCGACGCGCCCGTGCAAAGACGAGCGGGGTTGAATGTATCGTATGAACACCTGCGAGTCCTCCAGCCAGGACGAGTATTCCAAGGATTGCGCCGGTTGGTCCACCGATAATGAGCACGATTGCAACGCTGAATACGCAGCACACGATCCCCAGACCGTACCCCGCTCGAACGACGTCAGCCGGAGAGACTGACCACCCAATAAAGGTCAGCGCTCGACGGAGCTCCGGGCTCGGATCGACCGACCACGGATAGAGGGTCGCCATGATCGAAACGAATTTCATTTATCACGGCTCTCCACACTGTCGGCCACCAGCGCTTCCGGCCGGAACCGCTTAAATTCTGTCTGGAGCGAGTTCCTGACGTCGCTATACGTCTCCTGTGGCGTCGCCATGGCGGTGACGAGATGGCTGTTTCCCCGTTCGATTCGTCCCGTCCGCCGCAGTTGCCCTTCACTGCGGTCGAACACTGACTGGAACCTACTCGGATTATCGGGGGAAACCTCCTCAACGCGGCGAACACGCCGGGTAGTGCCCATCGGTCCGTCCGCCGATTCGGTCGTTACGATCACATCTGTCTCGCCAAATGCGCCCGGCTCTACGCCCAGATCCTCCACAACCCGATCGTGGGCTGCCATCGCCCCATCCCCGTGGACAGTGCCAAGGACTGCCTCACTATTGGCCCCTACACGCATTGCTTCGTAGAGAACGTCGGCCTCCTCACCTCGTATTTCTCCCAGTACCAGTGCCCCGTCGCCCATCCGCAGCGCTGTCCGGAGTGCGTCTTCGGGAGATAGTTCCGATCCACCAGCCGCGGCCCGAAAGGCTTGAACATCCCGCCCTGCCGCCTGGAGCCGTGTCACGGGACTCTCTGGGGTATCCTCGATAAGCATCGTCCGGACCGCGGCTGGCAGTTCCCACAGCAACGCGCTCAGCAAGGTCGTCTTTCCACTCCCACGGGCACCGACAATGAGGACCGATCGGCCTCTACGCATTGCGAGTGCCAACAACGCGGCACAACGGGACACCATCGTCTCATTTGCGACCAAATCGGCAAGGGTCCAGTGCTCCCGATCGTGTGCTCGGAACGCGAACGCGTATCCATCACTCACGGGTTCGGTGACGCCTGCAATCCGAACGCGCCGGCCTGCTATCTCCGTTGCCGCGTCGAGGGTTGGCGTGGCTCTGGAGAAGGCACGGCCACTCTCCCGGCGAAATCGTGACGCCAACGCGGCGACCCCAGCATCGGTCAGGCGTGCGTTCGAGGTGACTGTTCGTCCGTCAGCACGAATCCGAACGCGATTGTCACATGCAGGCGCCGTGACGAAGACATCCGAGACCACAGGGTCAGCAAAGAAGTCCTCCAACAACCCATATCCACTCGTGTGTTTGCGGAGAACGGTGGCGATATCCGGGATCGAATCCTGCGAGCCTGCCACCCGTCTGACGACAGCTTCTAGATTCGAGGAGAGATCAGCCTCGGCTGACCGGGCGAGTCGCCGACGCGCCCGTTCCACCGTTGCCCATGCCTGTCGGTCGAGATCGGCCGCAAGCGGCCGAAGGTGATAGCGAGGGACTCTGGCGACCGACGACGAGTAGAGTCTGACAGTCGATCCGGTGGACAGCCGTCTGGTATCACTCAGGACTGCATCCGATGGAAGCGACCGCCGGACCCGCCAGTGACTAACCGACGGCCGGACAGTGGGGTTCAAAAGCGTTCTATATCCCTGGCTTCCGGCAAAAGCCGCAAGTCGTGCAATCACCCCTTGTTCCGATCGGGAGTGGCGATCTAGTTCGTCTGCAGCAGCCAACGGGTCCCGTCTTGCCAAGGTCGACAGTCTCGGCCGCTGTTCGGCGAGTGCGGCTGTGGCGTGTCCTGCTGCGTTAAGCAACCGTACCCCGTCGTTCTCGTACGTTCTGGTTTGTCCCCCCGCGCAAGCGACGATTCTACGTGCGTCTCCCTCCGTCAGCGTGTCAACAACGGTTGTTCGACATGCTGGTGCGTTCGCCAGCCGAGCACCTCCGGGACACTCATTGGCATCGATCCGTAGCGTCTCGTCCGGAAACGTGAGACGACATCGACACCCAGCATCGCCTGTCTCCCTTCCCAGGAGTCTGTGGACAGACGCACGAACCACGCGACCAATCGCCATCGATCACCGATCCATCAGTCGGACCCGGACGACTCGACGGCCGCCCGTCCGACCGAGTTCGAGACGGACACGAAGTCGCCCGCCACGGTTCAGGTTCAGTTCTCCCCCTTTCGGAAGCAGTCGTGATTCGGAGAGCACCCAGGATCGAGAAGTTGTGCCGCTGAGGCGCCAACTGGCCCGAGACCCATTCCAGTCCGCCCCGGTGGCCAACGTGAACGTCTCAAGCCCGCGGGATCCCCACGATGACTGCGGCAGTGTCACCCATACAATACGTTTCGCATGGGCTGTCTGGGCCACCGCATCGTTGCGAGCCAGAAGAGTCGTTGCGGAGATGGAGAGACGTTCGACAGCCGCCCTAACGGTAGCATGTCCATTCGCTCCGCGAACGGAGTCTATAACGGGAATGGCGACGCCGAGAAGTGCAACGGCGAGT